>USFH01000069.1 GCA_900553925.1 uncultured Clostridium sp. | reverse complement strand
ACGAAGAATGAGTGGAGCGACAACGTCTACGCAGAACACCTTGACTACCTGTACCGTCTGTGTGAACAGAAGGAACAGGATCCGAAGCTGTGGATGACGAAGATTCCGGATATGGCAAATGCTTTGATCAAGGTATTTGATGATGGTGGAAATGTGGTTGGTATCGACAGCAACAAGACATGGTACAAGCGCAGAGATACCATGGAGATGCTGAAGAGCGGAAATTACGACACGGGCGAAGATGCACAGGCAGCGGATGCGCAGACGGAAGATGCACAGTCCGAAGAGATGGGAGAGTGATAGACATGGAACAGGCATACGAAATATGTTTCTACGGTGGTCTGGTACTTGCGATTCTTCTCCTGATTGCAACGGTTGTGTTGTTCATCGTGTTGAAGATTCCGAAGGTAATCGGTGAACTGACCGGAAGCACCGCGAAAAAAGCGATGAAAGAGATGAAGGATGGCACGACGAAGCCGGGCAGCTTTGCAAGGAAAGAACAGGAAAAATACTACAACATGGGCAGTGGAAAGATTACAGCGAAGGAAGCGGTTTCTTCGAAGGAAGAACGCAAAGCACGCGGCAACGATTCCACGGAATTGCTCGATAAGAATAAGAAGAAAGAAAAGAAATTCGAAGAGACCGATATCTTACGTCCGGGCGTGAATGACTACGATACACCGGACAATGAGGCGACTGACGTACTCGGCAGCGGCAATCCGGATGAGGAAGTGACCGATATCCTGCGCGATGGTGCTGCACCGGATGACGAAACAACGGATGTCCTGCGTGATGGTACCGCGGCAGGTGATGATGAAGCAACCGACGTACTTCGCGCAACCGGCGAAGGCGACGATGAAGCAACCGATGTACTTCGCGGAAATGACGAAGTCGACGATGGAGCAACTGATGTGCTCCGTGCAGACGAAGGTGATGATGGAGCAACCGACGTACTTCGTGCAGAGGATGACGAGGAAGGAACAAGCGTACTTGCTTCGTCTGAGGCAGCTCTGACGAAGAAGGTCAAGGTCATCTACAACGTAGTAGTTGTTCATTCCGATGAGACACTGGAATGATGAGGGAGAGGTGAAAGAAGAAAATGAAGAAAATAGAAACGAATACAAGTAAAAAACCTATGAAGCGGCTCATCGCATTATGGGTTGTCTTCGTGATGCTGATCGTGCCATTCGCAAACCATGTTGGTAAGAATGATGTGAAGGCGGAAGGGGAAAGTGGATCAACGACTGCTGGAGGAACAATTGCGGTTTCGTCACCAGTGGATATGACGGTGAAATCCTTGAATTTGTCACTTGAAATGGAGACAGTAGCAGAAGGGGCTACGCCGGTGAATCTGGCTAGCCATACTGGTGAGGGGTATGAGACGACCTATACATTCTTGAAGATGGCTCAGGCAGTTGCTGGCATAGAGAAACCGACAGCAACAAGCCCAGTTGAAGGAAAATCTGTAAATTATGAATATAAGATATATGATGATGCAAGTGAAGTAGCAACAGAAGGTTCAGATACAACAGTTTTCCCTGCAGATGGCGGTGCAGCGCTTTTTGCAGAGGCAGATAAGATAAAAGATTCTGGTAAGAAAATTGCTATCTATGCATATGTTGGGAACAAGGCAGAAAATAGTAATATCAAATCCATTCTTCAGTATGTGATTCGTTGCGAGTTTGTTGAATCTGTGTTCTCTTCATCAGATAAGGTGTACGATGGTGGATATGTTATGACAACGGACACACTTTCGCTACCAACTACATCTAAGGCAGATGGAACAAAAATCATGTATGCTGCTTCGACGGAAGAAACGCCGAACGGAGCGACATTGCAATATTCGGATAATATATCGCTTGCGGATAAAGCAGGACAGACAATAAAACTATTTGCAGCAACTGTTATTCCTAAGATTGAAGGTATAGAAGGCTCCAAAGACACAATTCTTGAGTACAAATCGCTTGGAACTGTGATGGTCACGGATGATACTACGGCTCCGGAAATGCTTTACTGGTCTCTAGATGAGGCTGCAAGTGATGATGGGGGTCACATAGGTGAGCAGGTTATAAATAGTGAGAAAAACACCACGAATCCCTATATTAAAGATAACGTTTATTACGGAAATAAATCATACTATTATTTTAAGATAAGGGTTCGAGATAAAGCTGACTCAGGACAGAAAGACGTTACTGGTTTGCCGGATACAAGTGCCGTTACTGCCAAATGTGGGGATGCAGCTTTGACAGTTGAAAAATTAGGAGCAGATGGATACGTTATTGTTATTCCGGCAAACGTTTTGAAATCCGGAGAGGATAACGAAATCAGCTATACAATCAAGGACAAAAAAGAAAATAAGAATACCGGAAAGTTTGATATTAAGTTACATCAGGTAACAGATCATACAACGGTTGAAAGTGCCAAATTCCTTGATGATGCAAACAGTGATTTGCTTAATAATGCCACGACAATAAATAGTACAAAGACAGTTCAAATTACTATTAAATCCACAAAGGTAGTTGGAAAAGTTGCATTGAATGATGGAACAAAGGATGTTTTTGTATCAACAAATCCAACAAATGGAGAAATGTCAGCGAAACGTGAAGCTACAGTCATGGCAGACTTTACAATCCCCCCGGAAGGAACGATTGATTCAACAAAATATTCAAACCTGAGCATTGTTGTTTATGGAACTGATGGTAATACAATAACTCAAACAGACACAAAAACATTGAAAGACATCCTGTTTGACAAAACACCGCCAACTATATCGAGCGCTGTATTGCAGGAGGAGCTTGACAACACCGGGACATGGAATGATGTATCACTTGCGGCAGATGGTACATACACAACTAAGCTGGGTGGCAAGTATCGTTATGTCGTTACAGTTACAGATGATGTAAATGGTAGTGGCGTTGATGAAAATAGTGTGAAAGCGGGAGAAAAGAATTTTGTGAAAGATGCTTCTAATGGCAAGTATATTTACAATATTTTAGCCGACGATTATGCATTAGGTTCGCTCTCGCTAGTTGTACAGGCTTCGGATAAAGCGGGAAATACTGTACAGGGAGGAACAACACTTCCTACATTGAAAAAACTGGATGAAGAATTCCGGGTTGATAGTAAGCAGATATTTGATTCGGACAAAACGACAAATATCACAAGTCAAGTAACTGCAGATACAACAAAATATAGTAATCATCAATTATATTTGAGATTGAAATTATCCTCTGCTTATGCAATCAAGAAAGTAGAACTCCATGCAAAAGACGGAGTATATACGACTTTAGAAGGTGCTCAAATTACTAATACGCAAGATAACGATACACATCGTTATACGGCCGAAGTTGAGTTTACATTGCCGAAAGCGACAGATGTAAATGAGCTGATTAACAAGTTGTATGTAACAGCAGAAGATTCAGCATCTACCGCGCATACATTGAATTATCCGGGTATTACGCAAGAAGGCAATCAGACATTTATCGGAAGCATCTTGTATGACAATACGCATCCGTATGCAACGGTATCTACAATCGAGGATAAGTGGTATCAGAGCTACACTTTGGATTATGGTATATATTCAGGTAAACAGCCGGTAGAGTCAAATCTTACCAAGGCTGAGTATTCATTCAGTAATTGTGCGGAACCAACAACGGTTTCTCTAGTGCAGCCGGGAAGTGAATTGCCGACTTATACAGGGGTTGTAGATGTTCCGGAATCGGCAGATCCAACAGGTACATTAGTGCAGTTTGCAGCAAAGGATATGTGCCAGAATAATATAGAAGGATCAACAGAGTATAGAATCAAGGTAGATAAACAGGCACCGACGATTGACTTCCATGTAAATGGAAAGACCATCCTTTCAAATCCGATTGAGGGAAATGTCGCAATCGCTACAGCGGTCGCTGATAATCTAACAATTGCGAAAGCAACGATTACAGTAGCAAAGCCGGATGGTTCGTCAGTTGTGAAGGAACTTTGCAGCAATGTAATTGGAAAGCAGACAGTAACAAATAATTATACATTGGATAACCTGCTTGGAACAAAGGCGGCAGACGGTGCATATACAGTAACCGTCAATGTAGCAGATATGTCCGGACGTACCGCTTCCCAGACAATCACATTCACTGTTGATAACACAATTCCGGTTGTGACAGCCAAGATCTCCGATGGTGTGACAGCAGGCAAGCAGCCGGGCAAGAACTTTGATGGTACAGATTGTGATTATTTCTATCGTTCAAACGTGACAGCATTGCTTACATACGAGGATGATAACCTGGCGCAGTCCAAGGTCGTTGTGAAGGATAACGGCACAACCATTCCGGTACAGTGGTCACGCGTGGGAACGACGAACAAATACCAGGCAACTTATGTAGCGTCGAAGGAAGGCGCGCATACGATCACGATCGGTGCAACGGACGAAGCAGGTAATGCAGCGGTTACGAAACAGATCGTATTCATTAAGGATACTGCGGCACCGGCCATTACAGCTGTGATCAACGGTGGTATGGTATACAACGAGAATATGGGCGTCGTTGATCTGACAGCGAATGCAAATGTATCCTTCTCGGTAAGCGATTCGAACGAAGACGTGAAGGATTTCAACTACCAGTTGATCAAGACCGAACCGGATCAGCTTCCGGTTACAGCCGATGTGATTCAGACGGAGACACGTGGCTTTGGCTATGTGGATGAAGCGGATTATATCGTGAAGGTATATGCGATTGACAAGGCCGGGAATAAGAGCGCGGAACGGACAGTACAGTTCCGTGTAGATAAGACCGCACCGGAGCTGAAGATCAGCGGGGCATCTTCCGGAGCAACACTTAATTCCGGTACGACGTTGACATTCAGCATGACAGAGGCATTCTGGAAGGATGCTTCCGGTACGGTTACAATTACAAGAAAACCAAAGGACGGCGCACAGGAATCAACATACAAGACGATTGATTTCAAGCCGACAGCACGTACAACTACGATGACAGAGACGCTTTCCGAGACAGGTGAGTACAAGGTTACATTTACAGGCAAAGACCGTGCGGGACATTCTGCGGAAGCAGCAAGCTACACGGTGAAGATTGATACGGGCAAGCCGGTTATCGCACTTTCCGGTGTGAAGAACAACGATAAGACAACAGATGCGGTTGAGTTTACAGCGCAGATTGACGAGGACTTCTATCTGACGAAGTCGGTAAGCATCAAAGCAACGAGAACGTATCTGGACAAGACCTCTTACCAGGAGAAGACGGAAGACCTCCAGATCACTGGCTATAATCCGGCGGCAGCAACCACCCTCATCCGGAACACATTTACGGAAGATGGTATCTACAAGATTCAGATTGACTGTAAGGATGCAGCAGGAAATACAGATACACAGGAAGTATCATTTACGATTGATAAGACAAAACCGGTGATTGATGCGAAGGTACTGGCAGCGTATGCCGGTAAGCTGACAGCATTCAGCTGGGATTACGATCTGGATGATATCATCTATGACCTGACAGTCTGCGATGTGCACATGTATCTGAATGGTACAGAATATGATGGTACATCTGAGGTAGAGGATGGCGCATATGAGCTGAAAATCGTTGCAGAAGATGAGCTTGGCAACCAGACAGAAGAGACATCGGACTTCTCGCTGGATACGAAGGCACCGACATTTATTGTGACAGGTGTGGAAGATGGCGAAGTGAAGAATGAGCAGTATGACATCAATGTGTCTCTGCAGCTCGAAGAGGATACGCTGGATTCTGTATCCCTGAATGGAAAGGCAATCGAGATCAAGGACGATGCGGCAAGTATTACCGTCACAGAGAAGGGTGATTATAAGCTTACAATGAAGGCACATGATGAGGCCGGAAATGAAGCGGAGAAGACAATCAGCTTTACTTATGGCGAGAAGAAATCGGTTGTTCTGTATGTTGTGATCGGTGTAGCGGCACTCGCAGTATTAGGCGGTGGTGGTGCAGCACTTACCATAGGACTTCGCAAGAAGAAAGCATAAATACATAGAGTCGTAAAATATTTTACGGATAAGATAAGACGGGAGCGTGGGAATACATGCTCCCGTTTTTGCTTGCAAACACAGGCGAGGCATATTATAATCGAAGGAAGTATATGGAACGTGGATGACGAATCAATCGGAGGTTGACGGATGGTAGATGTTGCGATGCTGACAAAGCGTGGGGGAAGAGATCACAACGAGGATTACATAACGAAAGCGGAATACGAAGATCAGATGTGTCTGATTCTATGCGATGGATTAGGTGGACACGCCTGCGGGGAGGTGGCGTCCGAGCTGGTTGCGGCGAGCGTAGCGGAGCATTTTGAGAAGCGGGGATATTATCCGGATTTCCTGAAGGATGCATTTGAAGGGGCGCAGCAGGCACTGCTTGAAGAACAGGAAAGAAGAGATCTGAACAATTCGATGAAGACAACGCTTGTTGTGCTTGTGATTACGCCGGAGCTTATACAGTGGGCGCATATTGGCGACAGCCGCCTGTACCGGATCTACGACAACGGTGCAAAGTACCAGAGAACGCGTGACCACAGTCTCGTGCAGATTCTGTGTGATACCGGGGAGATCCGGGAATCGGAGATCCGCGAGCACGAAGACCGGAATAAGCTGATGCGGGCGATGGGCGCAAAATGGGGAAACAAGACATACGATGTGAGTGCAGTGCTGGAACGTGGGGAGACGCAGGCATTCGTACTGATGACGGATGGCTTCTGGGAGTACGTCTACGAGGAGGAGATGCTTGCAACGCTCCGTGATGCGGACAGTGCGGAGACATGGATACATGCGATGGAGAACTACGTGCTGGAGCGGGCAGACATGACGAAGACCGACAATTATTCCGCAATTGCGGTCCGGGTGGAAGGATAAAATGTAAAATCGTATATACTATCTTGACAACTTAGCTTGTGTTATATTAAATAACAAGGGGGATAATATGAGATTTGATGATGGAAGTAAACAATTTGAATTTTCAACGCGTAAATTAAATCCAAAAGAAAGATCAAAAAGGAGGTAAAAATCATGGAAGAGTTGATTGAAAGATTAAATAAAATTCCAGATGCATATTTTGAGTTTATTGATAGTGTTGTTGATTATGCAGATGAGAAAGAGGCACACTTTGAATTAATCATGAATTATCTAAAAAATAATTCATCAGTGACGCCTTCTGATGTTATTCGATTAATTTCAACGCAACCGGATTTTTATGACGATGAATCTCCTATTGAACCAGATGCGTTGGTTGGATAAAAAATGAGGGGAGTTGGATATGTCCAACTTCCTTCTTGTTACGTAAAACAACGGAGGATAGACAACATGTTTCGAGCAGTTGTATTTGATATGGATGGTGTGATTACGGACACCGAGAAATTGTATCGCAGATTTCAACTGGAGGAAGGCAGGAAGCTGGGAATTCCGGATGATGTGATGGTAGTTGCATGTGAACGGATTGCAGGCGGCACGAAATACACGAACAAATCGCGATTTGAAGAGGTGGTTGGCAGAGGGATTGACTATTTGGATTTCCGTGCAGCGGTCATCAGGAAGCTGGATGCACATATCCGGACATATGGTGTGGAGTTAAAACCGGGCGTAGCTGATACCTTGAAATATCTGAAGGAGAAGGGTGCGAAGGTCGGACTTGCAACTTCCACGGTGCGTGAACGTGCCACGGGATATCTGAAGGCGCATCATATTGACCGGTATTTTGATGAGCTGGTGTTCGGAGATACGGTTGCACATGGTAAGCCTGCACCGGATATTTACCTGAAAGCGTGTGAGATGCTGGATGCAAGACCGGAGGAGGCAATCGCCGTGGAGGATTCCATCAACGGAATCGTATCGGCGGGGCGTGCCGGCATGTATCCGGTTATGGTGATCGATCTGATCGAGCCGAACGACACCACGAAACAATACGCAAAGAAAGTATATGAATTCGGACGCATCGACCGTCTGAAGGAGTTAATATAGTGTCAAACAAGACCACTACATACATCTTTGGAATAAAATATATCTTGTTCAATACGAGAATAATATGGAGGACAGAAAAATGAGTAACATGAATTTGCTGGTTGTTATTTTGAAACATGAGGATCTGGTAAGCGAGATCTGCAAGGAGCTGGTGGAAGAAGGAATCCATGGCGGTACGATCGTGGATGGTACCGGTATGGCGAGTGTGGTTGAGAAGATGGACGATCTCCCAATCTTCGGTATGCTTCGTTCGATTCTTGCCGATGACGATGAACATGAAGTGGCAAAGATGATGTTTTTCGTTGTGGATGACGATGAAATGAAGAAGGCACGCAGGATAATCAATGACGTAATCGGACTGGACAAACCGAATACGGGAATTATGTTCGCGGTTCCTGTATCGTTTGTAGAAGGGTTGGGGGCGTAATCATGGATTTGAATATACTTACTTATCTTGGCATCATGTTATTGGCTGCGCTGATCGCAGGCAAGATTGTCAAGCAGATGAGACTCCCGAATGTGACAGGATATCTGGTAATCGGATTGCTGATTGGCCCGAACTGTTTGAAGATTTTGAGTGAAGAATTGATTGACAGCATGGACTTGGTGACAGAGCTGGCGCTCGGATGCATTGCTTTTTCGATTGGTGCGGAGTTTAAAACAACCTTTTTGAAGAAAGTAGGGAAAGCCCCGCTCGTGATAGGAATTACAGAAGGCGTGGGAGCAGTACTTGTTGTAGATACAATTCTGCTTCTGCTCGGATATAATGTCAGCTTTGCGCTGGCGCTTGGCGCGATTGCATCTGCGACGGCGGCAGCATCTACGATGATGATCGTGAAGCAGTATAAAACAAAAGGCCCTGTGACAAGCACCCTGCTTCCGGTCGTGGCACTTGATGATGCGGTGGCATTGATTGCATATGGACTTTCGATGGCAGTAGCCAATGTGATCAGCTCAAGCGGAAGTGCACCGATTGGTAAGCTTCTGATTTCTCCTTGTGTCGAGATATTCGGCGGTTTGTTGTTCGGTGCGGTGCTTGGTGTCATCATGGCACTGCTGGTGAAGTTTTACACCGGTCGGGGCAACCGTCTTGCAATTACGATCATGATGATCTGTCTGTGCGTGGGCGTTTCTGATATGGTAGGATTTTCGTCATTGCTTGCATGCATGATGCTTAGTACGATCTTTGCGAATATTTCAAAGCAGAGCGACAAGATCTATGAGCCGCTGGACCGGATGACGCCACCGATTTACATGATGTTCTTCATCTTGTCCGGAGCATCGCTGGATGTCACGGTCATTGTATCTGTCGGAGTTGTTGGAGCGGTCTATGTCGTAGGCCGTATCATTGGTAAAGCGCTGGGGGCAGCGTTCGGGGCGAAGATCTCGAAGGCGCCGAAGGTTGTCCAGAAATGGCTTGGTCTGACGCTTGTGCCGCAGGAGGGCGTGGCGATTGGTCTTGCCACATCGGCAGGTAAATCGCTGCCACAGTATGCCGCGCAGATCCAGACGATTGTGTTGTGTGGTGTTGTTATCTACGAGCTGATAGGACCTGTCATTACGAAGCTTGCATTGAAGAAGGCAGGAGAACTCGTCGAAGAACCGAAGAAGAAAATAAGCGCGAAAGCGTAAAGATACGGACGCATAAAAGCAGCCTTGCAGTCATATATACTTACTAAGAAGTGTGTGGAGTAGGAATATATGGAAAAAAAGGCTGCTTTTTGTGTTCTGAAAGCGCTGATTGCCGCGTATATCATGACCGGGATCCTGCTAGTTGCGTTGTCATTTGCTTTGTGCATGCTTGGACTGAGCGAGAATGCCACAGAGCTTGGTGTTATTTTGATCTATCTTCTGTCCTGTGCAACCGGTGGATTCTTCGCCGGGAAATGCATGGAGACAAGACGGCTTCTGTGGGGGCTTGTGCTGGGATTTCTGTATGTGCTTGTTTTGGTGATCGTGTCGCTCATCGCCCGGGGAGGACTCGACGGGGTTGTGCATGGGGAACCGGCACGGTTGCTTCTGTGCCTTGCAGGAGGGGCGCTCGGGGCATTTCTGTCGTGATTGATGATGTACATATATTACTGGAAATTATAAATTGCTGCGATTTTACGTGGGTGGGTGCTTGGCAGATCCGCCCCGCAAAAAATAATCGTGACAAACGATAGAGATTGTGTTACAATGCCCTTATATAATGCGAGAAGAGGCGGAAGCTGTATATTTCGCAGGAAATAAGAGTAGGAGGCAAGCAAGATGAAGAGAATTAAGACTTTGACACAGAAGACTATGAAGAGTACTGTAGTTAAGGGTGGCTGTGGCGAGTGCCAGACATCATGCCAGTCTGCATGTAAGACAAGCTGTACAGTTGGAAACCAGAGCTGTGAGAACAAGTAATTACAGATACAGTAAGTGTTGAACATACACTTCGCCGAGGAAGGGGATGTCCTGTGATGTCCCCTTTCTTAGTGAGATGTAAAAACGTGGGATTGGATTTGCAATCCGCGAGTAAGAGAAATAGGAGTGACTAAGAAAGTGGTACACCAGTACAAGAACAATGGGTATAATATCGTGCTTGATGTGTGCAGCGGCTCCGTACATGTAGTGGATGACCTTGTATACGATATGATCGCGTTGTACGAGGGGAGAAAATACGAAGAGATTGAAGAAGCAATTCTTGAAAAGTATGGAGATACCTATAGTAAGGAAGATATCCAGGATGCATACTCCGACATTTCCGAGTTAGAGGAACGGGAAGAGTTATTCACGGAAGATGTATATAAGGATGTAATTATTGATTTTAAGAAGAGAAAAACCGTAGTTAAGGCGCTTTGCTTACATATTGCCCATGACTGTAACCTTGCCTGCAAGTATTGTTTTGCGGATGAGGGCGAGTATCATGGACAGAAGCGGGAGCTTATGAGCTTAGAGGTTGGTAAGCAGGCGATTGACTTTTTGATAGAGAATTCCGGCAACCGGGTGAATCTCGAAGTCGATTTCTTCG
>USFH01000068.1 GCA_900553925.1 uncultured Clostridium sp. | reverse complement strand
CTTCAGGTGCCTGTGGTAGCAATACCGTGTGGGTTCAAGTCCCATCTTCCGCATTAGAAACAAGAAAAGCATCCCGAATGGGATGCTTTTTTTGTTTCTAATGCGGAAAAGACCTTGTTCATAAAAGATAAGTTTGGTAAAATGGGGGTACTATGGGAAAAGCAATATCTTCAAAATTGCATAAGATGCGTGCGGAAGACCTGAAACGTCAGGTGAAGGTTTATCAGAAGAAGGCAGACTATAAGCTTCCGGCTTCAATTGTCAAGCAGTTTGATGTGGATGAACTGCATGAGGAAGGGCGGCTGTGCTACCGGCTGGTTCCGAAGCAGGGATTTAACGGAACTTATATTATGTATTTGTATTCAAGCCGGCTCTGTTTCCGTATGAATGTGACCGAATGGCTTTTTATCGCACGTGTGGCAATGGCGTGCCACGCGGGAATCTTTGTTCCGATGTATCCGCTTGCACCGGATCACTGCTGCAGAGAAGTGTTCCAGATGCTGGAACCGGCATATAGAAACTGCACAAAGGGGCAGGATGTGGAACGTGTTGTGCTGATGGGTACCGGCTCCGGTGCGGGACTTGCGCTTTCGCTTGCGCAATCTGCATGGAGAGAGGGACTGCGTAAACCGGATCAGTTATATCTCCTGTCACCGGTTATGGACACCGAATTCTTCGATAAAGAGCTGGAACAGGAATTAATTGAGAATTCCAGACATTCGAAGTGGACATTCTATAATGAACATGTAAAGGAGTTTTTGAATTCCTACTGGGTATGCGATTATGCGGTGAAGACAGAATATACAAGCCCTTATTATGGAGACATGACGGATATCTGTGACGACGTTGTTTTGTTCTCCGGTGTGCAGGATCTGTATCATTGTTATGCAAGGGAATTTTATAAGAAGGCGAAGAAGGCAGGCGTCAATATCCGGTTTTTTGAGTTTGAGGATGAGGCCGAAGATTTTATGATCTATGACAAGACGAAGGAACATAAGAAGGCAGAGGGGTTTTTGATTGATTGCATCAACGGAACCTATGATACTTCCCTGCGTGCGATTTATCCGCTTAAGATGATGTCCGATTGGACGAAGCGCTATCCGGATTATTTCAAGGATGATTGGGCAGAGAAATTTATTTATGATCATAAGTTTGACTTTGGCAGTCTGAATCCGCATATCAGTGAGTATCAGAATGTGCGGATGGCTGCGGATGCAAGTGCCTGCGATACGATTGTCCGCAAGTTTATACAGGAGTTTCCGTTTGGCACGGTTATACATATGGCATGCCGGCTGGATAATATGTTTGGGCGGCTGGACAACGGAACAATCCAGTGGTACAGCGTGGATTCTCACAATATTATGTCGATTCGGAGATCGATGTATGGCGTGCGGGACCGGGAGAAGACGATTGGCAGGCGGCTGATGGATTTTTCGTGGCTGGAAGAGATCAACTGTAAGCAGAATCAAGGCGTATTGTTTGTCTGTGATGATGGATTTTCTTATCAGAGTAAGAATGAAGTGCGCGATCTTGTAGCGAAGATACGGGAACTGTTCCCGGGATCCCGCCTGGCATTTACAGCATCTACCACTTTTGCTAATGCCAATGCAAATACATGGAGGCACAGCCAGACTGTATTGAAACGGCGTAAGAGACGTTTTTCGGTTGATGATGCCGGACAGCTATTCGGTGCGTGGAGACCGGATTATCGCCTGATTGAGGAACAACCGATCATGCGGTATATTGAGGTGCCGAAAAATGCGAATATATTCACGAAGCTGATGTGCGGTTACAACCGGCTCGCTTACAATCATCGTCTGGTGTATGTAAGGCTTGGAAGTGAGGAATACAAAATCAATTATAAATATTAACAGGAAGACCGTCTGTGTATATGGGGACGGTCTTTTTTGCAAGGAGGATATGTGTAGTATGCTGGAGGCAACAGCGCTTGTAAAAACATTTGAACGAAATGAGAAACGACATAAGAAGGTGACATTTCATGCCGTTGACCATGTGAGCCTGCGTATTCATGCAGGGGAAATCGTCGGCGTGCTCGGACCGAACGGTGCCGGAAAGACAACACTTCTCCGGATGCTTGGGTGCCTGATGCGGCCAACGGAGGGGACAATCCGGTATGAGGATGAGCAGAAAAATCTGCTGACGAATCAAAACGATATAAAAAGGCAGATTGGGTATCTGTCCGGCAATACAAAGCTGTATGGACGGTTAAGTACCCGCGAGCTGCTAACGATCACGGGGAATATCTATGGACTTTCGGCGGAGGAAATCGAACAACGGATTGCGGAAATTATTGAAATACTTTCTCTGCAGGACTTTGTAGATAACCGTATTGAGAAGCTTTCAACCGGACAGACGCAGCGGGCGTCTATCTCCCGGTGTCTGATCCACAGTCCGAAGCTTTATATCTTTGATGAACCAACGCTGGGGCTCGATATCATGAGCAGCAGTGCCATCATTGATTTTATGCAGGAGGAGAAGTCACGTGGGAAAGCGGTTTTATATTCCACACACTATATGGAAGAAGCGGAGATGCTTTGTGACCGGATCGTGATGCTCTCGCATGGACGGGTAATTGCACAGGGGATGATGGATGAAATCTATGCACAGACCGGATGTGAGAATCTGAGAAGTGCATTTCGCACACTCATGGCGCAGGAAACCGGGGATCAGACCGGACGGATGGAGGAATAAGCATGAATTTTCGAGTGATAAAACAGTTATATAAGAAGGAAATGCTGGACGTCCTACGGGACAAGAAAACTGTGATCATGATGCTGATCGTGCCGATTCTCATCTATCCGCTGATGTTTGTCGGAGGTATGGTCATGATGTCGAAGGTGACAACACAGATGGATACACAGACGTATGAAATTGCGGTTGATTTCATGGATACGAATCCGGAGCTTGTCCGGATGTTTCTGCAGCCGGATGATGACACGCTGCATTTCAAACTGTGTGACCTGAATGTCATGAATGCAGATATTTCGATGATCCTGCGGGGAGAAAAGATCAATGCGATTGTATATGAAAATGAAGATGGGACCGGATATAATATCGCGTATCTGTCCTCGGTTACGAATTCAAGCTATGCGGAACAGAAGGTGCGTCAGGTGCTTGAAGCATACTCGGATTCCCTGACGAATCAGAGCTTAGAGGAGGCGGGATTAGACCCGGATGCGATTCTGCATCCGATTCAGGTGGAGGCCGATGACCGTGCGACGACCGAGGAGTCGACCGGAAGCCTGCTTGGCGTAATCGTGCCATTTATGCTTGTTGTGAGTCTGCTCATGGGAACGATGTACCCGGCAATCGATACGACAGCCGGAGAACGGGAGCGCGGAACGCTGGAGACGATTCTGACGCTTCCAGTCACGAATCAGGAACTGATATTCAGCAAATTCCTGACCGTTGGAACGATAGGAATCGCGTCCGCTTTGTTGAATGTGTTATCCATGGGCGGAATCGGAATCTATGTCTATAAGCTTGCGGCACAGACAATGGCGCTGCAGCAGGGAATCCGTATATCCCGGTTTGTCCCGGCAATTTTAGTCTGCGCGCTGTGCGTGCTCGCATTTGCCGTGCTGATCAGTGCACTTTCCATGTGCTTCTGCGTATTTGCGAAGACGTATAAGGAGGCGAACAACTATATCACACCGCTTATGCTGCTTGTGATGTTCGCATCATTTGTCGGATTTATGCCCAATGTATCGCTTACCCGGAATATGGCACTCGTCCCGGTCGCAAATATCTGCCTGCTGATCCGGGATCTGCTGGCGTTTAAGTTCAGCTTCTCGACGATCACGATTGTGCTGTTTAGCAACATTGCCTATGGTGTGATTGCGGTGCTTCTGCTCGGAAAGCTCTATAACAGTGAGGCAATCCTGTTCGGAGATGGAACGGGAAATGTACAGATCTTCGAACGGAGAAGCAATATGACAAAAGGCGGAGTACCGTCGGTTGGAGATGCCTGCCTGGCACTTCCGATCGTGCTTGTCCTGATGATCTATGTGGGCGGCTTTGCAAGTACGAAGGGAATGCTTGCGGGGCTTTTTGCAACGCAGGGAATCGTGGCGGGCGTGCCGGTTTTAATGACACTTTATACGAAGAAGGACTGGAAGAAGACGTTCCGGATCCGTCTTTGCAGGCCTGGATTTTTAGTGGGCGGAATCTTCCTGATTCTCGGTGCGATCGCACTTGGCATGATCGTAACATCAATCACAAGCGTTCTGTTCCCGAACAGTGCGGATGCGATGACAACATCGATGGACGAGATCTATCGGATGGGGTATGGAGCAAGTATTCTGATCGTTGCGCTGCTTCCTGCCGTGTGCGAGGAGCTTTTGTTCCGGGGATTTTTGTATTCTTCGTTTGAAGCGCGGATGACACAGGGAAAGGCAATTGTACTCGTGTCTGTGATATTTGGTCTTTATCATATGAACGTCGTGCAGTCAACGACGACTGCGGTGATCGGACTTGCAATCTGTTATCTGTCTGCACAGTCGGAGAGTCTGTTTCCCGGAATTTTGATGCATTTTCTGAACAATGCACTGTCGGTGACACTGACATTTTATTCGGATGCGGTATCGAAATATTTGAAAGGAAATTCGGGGACTCCGGGCGCCCTGCTTGAGTTGATCTATATACTATTGTTTGGAATCGTATTCTGTATAATCGGCACGAAAATTGTGAAAAATACGCGAAAAAAATGCGCATCAATTGAGCCGGTAAAAAAAGTATGATATAATTCCTTAAACGTTGCGAATTATTTTGCACAATGCTATAGGAAGAATAAAAAGAACAAAAATCCCAGGGTGGATTTCGAAGAAGGAATATCTATGCAAGAGAAGAAGAGAGATTACGAGATTTATTGGCCACATGTGATTCTGGTTGGTGCAATCGCGCTTGTGCTTGTGCTGATCGGGGTGGTCATCGGTGTGAATATTGGTGCAAGAAATAAGAAACAGCCGGTGCCGGTTACGGGCAATGGCTACACATGGACGCTGCAGCCGGGGGCGGAAGCACAGATGATCTATGCGAATTTCTGGCAGTTTGCAAGAGCCAGCTATGTGTTAGTGGGAGATATCCCGAATTGTGAATTCTATAAGATTGTCAAGGAAGTGCCGCGAAATGATTTCCAAACGGATAATTTTGCGATGGAGGAAGGGGATAGCACGCTTATGTACTATCACGGCGACGATGGCTCCCGGCTTTCGGCACTGGCAGTCGATGTGTCATCCTATCAGACACCGCTTGACTGGGAGGCACTGAAGCGGGCTGGCGTCAGCATCGCATTTATCCGCGTTGGATTCCGGGGATATGGATCAGAAGGCAAACTGGTTGCAGATGAGATGTTCCAGACCCATATCGAAGCAGCGAAGGCAGCAGGGCTGAAGGTAGGAATCTATTTTTACAGTCAGGCACTGAATTATGAAGAGGGTGTTGCAGAAGCGCAGTATGCACTTAGTCTTGCAAGTGCGTATACACTCGATATGCCGGTAGCGATTGACACAGAGGAAGTATATGCAGATGGCGCAAGAACTGCAGATCTGTCCGTGGATGCGCGGACGGATGGTGTGGTCGGATTTTGCGAGACGGTAAAAAACGCCGGATACACACCGATGATCTATTCCAATCGTAACTGGTTCGTGCAGAAACTTGATATGACCAGGCTTGGTTCCTATAAGCTGTGGCTGGCACATTACGCGAATCAGCCGGACTTCCCATATCTGTATTCCGGATGGCAGTACACCGGGGAAGGTACGATTGCTGGAATCGATCAGAAGCTTGATCTGAATGTGTGGATGGAAGGCAGTGTATATTAGAAAAACAGATAAAATATAAGCAGGCAATGCAGATAATGAGAGAGTTCAATCTCATATTGTGCACTGCCTGCTTTTTATTGATTGTCTGGCGTTACATATTCCACAGACCATAGGCAGGGATGTTTAACACATTTTCATCCATACTGACCTGGTTGAAGCTGACCTTCACCACAATACCGGTGTTCGGGTTCTTGCTGCGGAAGGTTTTGATATTCTGTGCTTTGGAATTCGGGACAAAACGGATATCCACCGGTACCGGAGCATTTTCCCCCTCATATACAAATGGAACGCGGGCGGTTGCCCCCGATACCCAATAATACAGATATGGAATTCTGGAGCTTAGCTCCTGGAAGATAAACTGCTCTGCAACAGCACCACTCTTCTCAGTCAGAATCTCATTCACATCGATATCCTCACGCATAGGAAGTCCGTATGCGGCACGGAGCAGTCCGTGGTCGATAAAGAATAATTCGAACGACTTGTAATCGACATGGTCTTCAAGCGGGAGTGTGCCGGAAGTAAGACGTGGAAGCTTTCTGCCGATTCCGAGATTGCATAACTCCTGGGCGGCTTCTGCATATTCACGGCTTCTTGCGTTGGAATCAACCGATTTATACATGAATTTCTTGTTCTCTCTGGCGAGCTGCTCCGGAATGCTTCGGAATACCCGCTTGCAGCGCTGGTAGAGCGCGTTCGGATACGTGTGCTTCATAAGCTGGATATAATCTTCGAGCATTGTTTCCTGCATCGGCCGGATGATAGACAGATCCCGGTCCTTTAAATATGCGTGGACGATACCCGGCATACCACCGACAAGCAGATATTCACGAAGCATGGACGTGATCGCGCCGATCTCAAGATTGGTCAGCGGCTTATCCTTATGTTTGGAAATCGCATCTAAGAACGGATGCGCTTTGCTTGCAATCATGTATTCCTCGAACGTCATCGGGCGCATGCGAAGAATATTGAATACATCCGGATGGCTGTACTCGTATTCTGTGAATTCCATGGAAGATGCAATCATGCAGAGCGTGTAATCCGGATGCGCTCTGCGGAAGGAATAGAAAAACTCCGCACAGTCAGCGACCGTCTGCACTTCATCAAAGATTAAAATGCCATCTGCAAAGCTGTCGCTATCAAACCGGTTTGACAAGAGTAGATCCAGACTGGAAGTACCCTCGATTGCTTCCCGGCAGGCTGCATCTTCGGCGAGATTGATGTAGTACTGCTTCTTGAAAAAAGCTGTGGCAAAGTCCCTGACCGCCCATGTTTTGCCAACTCCTCTGGCACCTTTTATATATAGGATTCTCCGCCGTGATTCATCAAACCATGTGGCGAAATCATTGATAATATTTCGATACATTCGTATATGCACCCCTTTGTTGGATAATCTAAAAATATTTTAGTCAATAATAATAAGAGTGTCAACTAAGAATTCAATCAGTATTTGAGAAGGCGGGCGGTTAAATTTATCACTTAATTTATGCAGGATGGGTGTTGTTTCTGACCGGCAAAAATGATACAATAAGAACGATATTGTAGTGAGATAAAAGAGCGTGGGATAGAGGAAATATATAAGGGGTGAAAACGTGAACAATAAGTGGAACAAAAACATTCTTCAACTCGGAGTTATGCTTGCACTTGCAGGCTGTGCTTGTATTCTGTTTGCAGAAGTCATTAAGCAGTGGAAGTCGATTTTCGCCTTCTTCGGAAATGTTATTTCTGCGATGACGCCGATCATTATCGGACTTGTAATCGCGTTTATGCTGAACCCGATCATGATTTATATCCGGCGTGGACTTTCCTTTCTGATCTGCAAGATCCGGAAAGAAGCGGAGTACGATACGATGTACCGGAAGGTGAAGGTTCCGGCACTCATTCTGACGGTGCTTTTGTTCCTCGGATTATTGGTTGGATTGTTGTGGCTTGTTATTCCGCGTGTGTATGAGAGCCTGACAGATCTTGTGAACAGTACAGAAGATTATATCAATTCTGCGGAGGCGTGGATTAAGAAGGTATTTGCACAGAACCAGATGATTGAAGATAAGCTGTCACAGGTGCTTGATTATGCGGAGAAGAATGTATTCACAATCCTGAAGGATAAGATTATGCCGAACCTTGACACGATTGTCAAGACACTTTCTTCCGGCGTGGTTGTCGGAATCAAAGCGGTTATGAATTTCTTTATCGGACTGATTGTTATGATCTACCTGCTTATGAGTAAGGATGTGCTTCTGGCACAGTGTAAGAAAGTCATCTATTGTCTGTTTCCGAAGAAAACCGGAAATAAGATTATGGAAGGCTGCTCGTATGCGAATGTTGTGTTCGGTGGATTTATCAATGGTAAGATCTTAGATTCGTGCATTATCGGAATCATATGCTTCATATTTACTTCGGCTGTGCATATGCGGTATGCCGTGCTGATCAGTGTGGTTGTCGGTGTGACGAATATCATTCCGTTTTTTGGCCCGTTTATCGGAGCGGTACCGGGAGCGCTGCTCGCATTGATGGACGATCCGATCATGTTTGTTGTATTTGTCATCTGGATCATTGTGCTGCAGCAGTTTGACGGAAATATTTTAGGCCCGTTGATTTTAGGCGATGCAACCGGAATTTCCGGTATCTGGGTGTTGCTTGCCATTCTGGTTGGCGGCGATCTGTTTGGTGTTCCGGGGATGATCCTGGGTGTACCGGTATTTGCGTGCCTGTATGCGTTTTTTGCAGTGCAGCTGCGGGACAAGCTGCGTGCGAAAGAATTTTCTTCCCGGACAGAGGATTATATCCGCTTGAAGAGATTTGATGATGAAACGGGAGAGCCTATTTACCGGGAGCGTCATGACGAGCGGAAAACGCTGCGTGAGAGCCGGCTGAAGCAGGTATTCCGTCGCTGGATGGAGAAGATGCATCTGAAAAAGCATGAAAATGCAGCGAAGGAAACAGCGAAAGGGACAACGGATGAAACGGTGAAAGAAACAACGGATGAAACGGCGAAAAAGACAACAAAATAACGAAACAGGATATAGAAAAAGACGGGAATAAAGGACTACGAAGAAAAAGGAGGCGTGAGTATGGCGAAAGGAAGTTATGCTACAAAGCAGATATTAAATTGGATGGAGTATTTTTCGAAGGAGATGCAGGTGAGTCCGGAGAAGATCAAGCTTCTGGATATCTGTGGTAAGCAGAAGAATGTAATACCGACAGTGGAGGGACATAAACGCGTGCTGGTCTTTGCGGATGAAGCCCATGAAGATCTGTTCTATGATTTCTGGGAGGCTGGCTTTGGCGATTATGATATGTGGTATGCAGTCGGCATCGAGGAAGAAGGACAGGTAAAGCACGTCAAGATCAAAGAGGTAATTAATCGCAAGATTACAGGACCGACGGTTATCTTTATACTGAATGAGAATACAAGAGAATCTTACCGGATTGGTATGCGTAACGAGATGTTCTCCAAGGGACCGATCAAGTATGTAGGAAAAGAAATCCGTGCGGTGATCATGAGTCTGCTCGGTGTGGATTCGCAGGATACAATCTGCTTAGTTGATGCGGAGAGTATCGCAATTGAGGCAGCGTTTGTGGCAAGTGACGGCACGATCGTCTGTGTGGAGAATGACAAGGGTGCGAAGGATACGATGGAGGATAATGTGAAGCAGTTTGGCGTGCACAATGTCCAGATCATTCCGGATCTGTCGGAAGCGTCGATGGCGAAGATTCCGACACCGAGGCTTTCGTTTATCGTTGCAAATAAGCATTTAGAGGAAGATATCCAGAGACTGCTTAAGAAGAATCCGAAGATGCAGTTTGTTATCTATACCTTAGAGTTAAATATTTTGTCCGGCATCAAGCCGCTTTTTGATAAGTATGGTATCTCGAATATGGAAGTACTACAGATCAACGTGGCAAAGACGAACAAAGACAGTGTGTTCGTAAATCAGCCAGCCCCTTGGCTGATTACCGGAGAGGTGCTATAATGGCAATCGAAAATTTACCGAAGGATCCGATGATGCTCTTAAGCTTCGTGAATACGAGGCTTCGCGACGACGGCATCGACCTGGACAGTTTTTGTTTACAATTCCAGACAGCAAGAGAAGATCTCGAGCAAAAACTTGCGGTCATGGATTATAAATATGATGACAAATTAAACCGCTTCGTATGATGTGGGGAAGACATGTGGATGGAATAATTACCGTATCCATTGTCACAGATGTGAGCCAAACGCTCGTGCCCCGGTTTGATATGAATGAACGGGATAAGTAAAAGGAGACATTATGAGACACAATTTCAAAGTAATCGAGAAAAAATGGCAGAAGAAATGGGAAGACGCTAAGGTGTTTGAAGCACAGGACTTCTCAGACAAGAAGAAGTTCTATGGACTGGTGGAGTTCCCATATCCAAGTGGTGCAGGTATGCACGTTGGGCATATCAAGGCATATTCCAGCGTAGAGGTTGTATCCAGAAAGCGTCGTATGGAGGGCTACAATGTATTGTTCCCAATCGGATTCGATGCATTTGGTCTGCCAACAGAGAACTATGCGATCAAGACAGGTACCCATCCGCGTCAGATTACCGATCAGAATATCGCAAGATTTACGGAACAGCTGAAGCGGGTTGGATTCTCGTTTGACTGGAGCCGCGTGATCGATACAACCGATGAGAAGTTCTACAAGTGGACACAGTGGATCTTCCTGAAGATGTTCGAGAAGGGACTTGTATTCCGCGACACAGCACTCGTTAACTACTGTCCAAGCTGTAAGGTCGTTCTTTCGAACGAGGACAGCCAGGGTGGTAAATGTGATATCTGCCACAGCGAGGTTGTACAGAAGTCAAAGACTGTATGGTATCTGAAGATTACAGAATATGCGGATAAGCTTCTGCAGGGACTCAAAGATGTCGATTATCCTGCAAATGTAAAACAGCAGCAGGAAAACTGGATCGGTAAGTCGACGGGTGCGTTTGTAAACTTCGATGTGGACGGCACCGATGAGAAGCTTCAGATCTATACAACAAGACCGGATACATTGTTCGGTGTAACTTTCATGGTTATCGCGCCGGAGCATCCGCTGATCGATAAATATGCAGATAAGATCTCGAACATGGATGCTATTAAGGCATACCGTGCGGAGTGCCAGAAGAAGACCGAGTTCGAGCGTACACAGCTTGTCAAGGATAAGACAGGTGTGAAGATCGAGGGACTTATGGGTATCAACCCGATGAATGGCAAGAAGATTCCAATCTTCATCGCTGACTATGTAATGATGGGATATGGTACCGGTGCAATCATGGCGGTACCGGCACATGACCAGCGTGACTATGATTTCGCAAAGACATTTGGTATAGATATCATTCAGGTTATCAAGGGCGGCGATATCTCGAAGGAAGCTTATAC
>USFH01000067.1 GCA_900553925.1 uncultured Clostridium sp. | reverse complement strand
CGGACTTAAATGGTATGGGGACAACGATGGTAGCCGCGGTCGCACAGGATGGGAAATTATATGTTGCGAACGTCGGAGACAGCCGGCTGTATGCAATCGGCGGAGAGATCCGTCAGATTACAATGGACCATTCCCTGGTGGAAGAATTGATCCGAAAAGGTGAATTGGAACGAAAAAAAGGACGTAATCATCCGGAGAAGAACATCATCACAAAGGCGATGGGATCAAGAGATGAGATGATGCCGGATTTCTTTGAGATAGAGATTCAGACGGAAGAAAAATATCTGTTATGCTCAGATGGATTATCCAATATGGTCGAGGATGACGAAATAAGGGATATTGTTTCCGAGGAAGAAAATCTTGACCGAATCACACAGGAACTTGTGGATCGGGCAAATTATTATGGCGGATCGGATAATATATCCGTAATTGTTATATCGGCAGATTGATGACCGATGAGTGAAGAAAAGTAGCAGAAAGGGTTGAAATCATGTTAAAACCAGGAATGATATTATGTGATAGATATGAAATCTTAGATGTGGTTGGCGCCGGCGGAATGTCGATTGTCTATAAGGCGAGAGACCACAGACTGAACCGGAATGTGGCAATTAAAGTATTAAAGCCGGAATTTTCGAATGACAAGAATTTTGTAACGAAATTCCGTATAGAGGCACAGGCTTCCGCAGGACTTACCCATCCGAATATTGTGAATGTATACGATGTAGTGGATGATGAAGGTGTCTATTGTATCGTAATGGAGCTTGTCGAAGGAATTACATTAAAACAGTACATTGAGAAATATGGGCGTCTGAACATGGACACGGCGATTGATTTTTCAATTCAGATCGCTTCCGGTCTGGAGGCTGCGCATGAGAATCATATTATCCATCGCGATATCAAGCCACAGAATATTATTGTCTCAAGAAACGGAAATATCAAGGTTACCGATTTCGGTATTGCGAAGGCTGCAAGCAGCAATACGCTCACATCCGGTGCGATGGGAAGCGTCCATTATATATCGCCGGAGCAGGCACGTGGCGGTTACAGCGATGAGAGAAGTGATATCTATTCACTGGGTATTACCATGTATGAGATGGTAACGGGCAGAGTCCCATTTGAAGGCGATAATAATGTTTCGGTTGCACTCATGCATATTCAAAACGAGATGATTCCTCCGAGACAGTACTATCCGGATATCTATTCCAGCTTTGAGAAGATCATTCAGAAGGCAACCCAGAAGAAACCGGAACGCAGATATCTGACAGCGAGTGCGTTGATTGCTGACTTAAAGCGTGTACAGAACAATCCGGATATTGATATTGTAGTTGCACCAACTTCCATCACCAATTCCCCAACGCAGGAGTGGACCAAAGAGGATATGCAGGCAATCCGGAACGGAAGTGCGAATAAAGAGGCGTATAACCAGGCATACGATAATCCACCTGTCTCACAGGAGATGGGAGAGATCCGGCCGATCGGATATAATTCCACACCGCAGGCAAACAGCGGTAAGATTAATGAGCTTTTGCAGGAGGATGAGGATCCGTGGTATGACGAAGAAGAGGAAATGCCACAGCCTAAGCGCGGAAATCTGAAGAAAGTACAGGATTACGACGAAGATGAGGATCCGGAGATTGATGATGACGATCCGGATGGGATTGATCCGGGAATCCGGAAGGCGGTTACGATCGCGGGTGTTGCAACTGCGGTTGTCATCGCAATCATTATCATTCTTGTACTTGGAAATGTACTCGGCTGGTTCAAATTCGGATCCGGCAAGAAGGATGACAAGACAAAGATTACATCAGAGGAAGTTCAGTCTGTTGCCATGATCAAGGTTACCGGATATTCTGAGGATGCTGCACTGAAGCTCCTGTCTGACAAAGGATTCACAAATGTTAAGACAGAACATGTGCAGGATGACAAGACACAGGAAGGCTATGTATTTGAGCAGAGCGTCAACGAAGGAGAGTCGGTTCCCGCAGATCAGGAAATCGTGCTCAAGGTCAGTGCCGGTGCAGAAGAAGTGGATGTGCCGGATGTAACAAATTATGAAGATTCCCAGGCTGTGACACTTCTGCAGGAAGCAGGATTTGAAGTCAGCCATGCATATGACTACAGCGATGATGTAGAGAAGGATAAGGTTATTAAGACAGAACCGGTCGGAGGAACTAAGGCAGCGAAGGGTTCTAAGATTGTAGTGACAGTCAGCAATGGTTCGGAGAAGAAGGAAGTTGAAGTTCCGAACTTAGGCGGACTCACAGAGGCACAGGCAAGAGATTCCCTGACAAGCAAGAAGCTTAACGCCGGCAATGTCACACATGCAAACAGCGACACCGTCGCAGCAGGTATGGTTATCAGCCAGAATCCTTCGAGAGGATCCAAGGCGACCGAGGGAGACAGTGTCGATTTCGTGATCAGTGATGGTCCGGAGGAGAAGACGAAGACCTATAAGGCGAGCATCAGCGGAGCGATTACATGTAATGATTCTTCGCTTGATGGAAGTGCAGTTACTGTTCAGGTAGTATTTAACGGATCAACTGTCTATGAGCAGAGCGTTACGGTTGCAGCAGGAAATTCATACAATGTTTCAGCATCTGTACCGAACCTTTCTTCCCAGGGAGGAAGCGCAAGCTTTGTTGTTCTTGATGCGAACGGAAACAACGTATCGAGTCTGTTCAATATACCGGCACCAACGGTTTCTTATGCGGAAGAATAATAAGAATATAGATCGCGTATGCAAGGAAAGATTATGAAAGGTGTGGGTGGATTTTATTATATCCACCCACATAATACTGTAAATACAATATATGAGTGCAAAGCCAAGGGGGCTTTCCGCAATCAGAAGATCAAACCGGCAGTTGGCGATGATGTCGAGATCGAGATTATCAGTGAGCAGGATAAGACGGGAAATATCGTCGAGATCTTACCGCGGGAGAATCTGCTGATCCGGCCGGCGGTGGCAAATGTCGATCAGGCAGTGATCGTATTTGCGCTTGCAGATCCAAAACCGAATTACAATCTGTTAGACCGGTTCCTGATTATGATGGAGCAGCAGGGCGTCGATACGCTGATCTGCTTTAACAAGTCTGATCTGGTTACAGAGCAGGCGGCACAGGAAATATGCGATATCTATGCAGATGCGGGATACCGGGTATTTCTTACGATTGCAAAGGAACAGACCGGGATTGATGCTTTCCGGGAAGCTATCCGTGGGAAGACAAGTGTCTTCGCAGGACCGTCCGGAGTCGGGAAATCGTCGATGCTAAATGCACTGCACCCGCAGGCACAGGTGCAGACCGGTGAAGTCAGCGAGAAGATCCGTCGTGGAAAGCATACGACGAGACATTCGGAACTGATCTATATTGAAGAAGATACGTATATCATGGACACACCGGGATTTAGTTCCCTTATGATCGATGATATGGAACCGGAAGATCTAAAAGAGTATTTCCGGGAGTTTGAACGCTATAATGGTCATTGTAAATTCAATGGCTGTGTGCATATACATGAGCCGGAGTGTCTCGTGAAAGAAGCACTGCAGGCGGGTACAATCTCGCAGTTACGCTATGACAACTATGTACAACTATATGAGGAAATAAAGAATAAAAGGAGATGGTAGGTATGAATATTCTTTCACCGTCATTGTTATCGATTGATTTTAATCACATTGAGCGAAATGCAAAGGTATTGGATGAAGCAGGTGTGAAGTGGTTTCACTTAGATGTTATGGATGGGACTTTCGTGCGGAATATCTCCTTTGGACCTCCCGTCATCAAATGTATCCGCAAAATCACAGAAAGCTTCTTCGATGTGCATCTGATGATTAATGAACCGATTCGTTATATCGATGCATTTGCGGATGCAGGGGCAGACATGCTCACTGTGCACTATGAGGCATGCAAGAATCTGCAGGAGACGATCGATGCGGTGAAGGCAGCAGGCATGAAGGTTGGTGTTGCAGTCAATCCGGAAACACCGGTGCATTGGCTGGAGTATTACATCAATCAGGTAGATATGGTGCTGATCATGAGTGTCAATCCAGGCTTTGGCGGACAGAAATTCATGCCGGTTGCACTTACGAAGCTGCAGGAAGTAAAGGCACTTGCCGAGGAGCGGAATCCGGAGCTCCTGATCGAGGTAGATGGTGGTATCACGGTAGACAATGTACAGGATGTATTAGACGCCGGAGCCAATGTTGTCGTTGCAGGTTCTGCCGTATTCAAGGGAGACAAGAAAGCAAATATTGCAGCATTCATGGAGAAACTGAACGCATAAATAAATTTTGTGCGAAGCATGTATGGAAGAAGAGAAGAATTATAGCGGCATGAAGCATACAGAAGCAAAGTTTTGTCTCATTGTCACGGGCGGCTCGGTCGATCAGGGGTTACTCGCAGCTGTTTATGAAGGCGCATATGGATATCCGGTTCATCCATATGTAATCGGCGTGGACAAGGGACTCGAAGCGTTAGAACAATCAGATATCGAACCGGATCTTATAATTGGAGATTTTGATTCCGCAAATGACGGCATCAGAGCGAAATATGTGACAAGCCCTGATGCCGTTGTGCGTGACCGATGTATTGTGTTGAATCCGGAAAAAGATTTTACAGATACGCATGTTGCGGTTTTGGAGGCGGCAAAATGTGGATTTACACGTGTATTACTGCTTGGAGCAACCGGTACCAGACTGGATCATACACTTGGAAATCTGGTACTGCTTTATACGTGTTGTCAGGAGGGAATCTGTGCAGAGATCTTAGATCCGCATAACCGGATTTCCCTTATCAAAGAAGAAAAGATAGTTCGTGCAGAAAACCTGTATGGACCTTATATATCTTTACTGCCCTTTTCGGAATGTGTGAAGGGCATTACCCTCAAAGGTTTCAAATACAACGCACATGACCTGTCGATCAAAAAGGGAGAAACGATAGGGATTAGCAACGAATTAAGAGAGGAGGAAGGTCACATAACGATTGGAGATGGGTACCTGTTTCTTATGGAGACCAAAGATTAAATGTCAACATGGGTAATACTTGCATTTGTAATTTACATGATTTTCATGTTGGGAATCGGTGTTGTTACAGCGAGAAAGAACAAAAGCTCGGATGATTACTTCTTAGGAGGTAGAAACTTAGGAGGATGGGTGACTGCCCTTTCCGCACAGGCATCCGATATGAGTGGATGGATGCTGATGGGACTTCCCGGCTGCGTCTATGCATTCGGTGCGAATCAGGCATGGATTGCAATCGGTCTTTTGATCGGTACAATCTTAAACTGGGTAATTGTAGCAGGACGTCTGCGCCGGTATACGATCAAAGCGGGTAATGCAATGACGATTCCAGAGTATCTGAGTAACCGTTTCCGCGATAAGCATAATATCCTGATTACGATTTCTGCAATCGTTATTGTAGTTTTCTTCGTGGTATATTCTGCATCTGCGTTTGCATCCGGAGGAAAATTGTTTGCTTCTATCACAAAGATGAATTATCATCAGGCACTGATCGTGGGTGCGGTCGTTATTTTGATCTATACGTTCCTTGGTGGATTTCTTGCCGTATGTACAACGGACTTTGTACAGGGTATGATGATGCTGGTAGGAGTACTGGCTGTTCCGATTCTGGTTGTAATCGTACTTGGAACCGGAAATATCGTACCGAATCTTGTGAATTCTGGTCTGGATGTGGATGCGAAGGACTACCTGAATATCTTCATGCAGGATGGCAAGCCAATCTCCGGTATCAGTATTGCATCCCAGCTTGCATGGGGACTTGGTTATTGTGGTATGCCGCATATTCTTGTACGTTTCATGGCAGTCCGCGATGAGAAGGAGCTTGCGAAGTCCAAGAAGGTCGCTATCGTCTGGGTACTGATCTCGCTTGTGCTTGCCTGTGTGATTGGTGTACTTGGACGTGCATATCTGTATCCGATGGTACTTTCAAACAAGGGCGCCCAGTATGAGAACGTCTATATCGAGATGATCAAGAAGCTTTTCATGTCGGATTATTCACTGCCGTTTATTGGAGGTCTGCTGCTGTGCGGTATTTTAGCTGCAATCATGTCAACCGCGGATTCCCAGCTGCTTGTTTCTTCATCCGCTGTGGCAAATGATCTGTTCAAGGGTGTTTTCTTCAAGAAATTGAAAGATAAGCAGGTATTGTTCATTGCAAGAGCAACGGTATTTGTTGTTGCAATCATTGCAATCATGATTGCATGGAATCCGAATTCATCAATCATGAATCTGGTCAGCGATGCATGGGCTGGTCTTGGTAGTGCATTTGGCCCGGCAATCCTGATGTCGCTTTACTGGAAGCGTATGAATCTGGCAGGTGCTGCAGCAGGTATGGCAAGTGGCGGACTGACTGTTATTATCTGGGATTATATTAAATGCTGCACGCTCGATGGAGTTCATGTGACACCTGCGGCCTATACTGGCGTATATTCCCTGCTTGTTGGATTTATCGTAAGCCTTGTATTCATCGTTGTTGTATCACTTGCAACACCAAAGGTAAGCGATGAGATCGTGCAGGAATTTGAAGATGTAAAGAATGGAAATATTGATGCATAAATAAACAAAAAGAAAATGCCGGATGCGAGCCGGCATTTTCTTTTTGTATCTTAAAAGAGAGGATTTATGAAAAAACTATGGTTATAATATAAGATATAATTATGAACAAATTATGACATAAGTTGAAAGTTTGTGTAAATAAACGGGTAAAATGTAAGATTTAACATAGGTAATCAGGAGAAGATAGTGAGATGCAGATAAAATTGATTGTAGTCGGGAATGTCAAAGAGATGTTCTATCAGAAGAAAATAGAGGAATATCAAAGGCAGATCAATAAGAAGATGTCGGTACAGCTGATCTGTCTGAAGGACGAAAGCATCCCGAAACAGACTTCGGAAACGGTAATCCGGAAGATCAAAGAGACAGAAGGAGAGAAAATCCTAAGCCAGATCCGGAATACAGACTATGTGGCAGCACTTTGTATTGATGGGAGAAAGATGGATAATTCCAAAATTATAAAGAGCATAGAAACCGCACAACACAGAGGGAAAACAAGTATTGCGTTTGTAATTGGAGGATCGTTAGGATTATCCGATGCGGTTGTGAGACGGGCAGATGAGAAGATCAGTTTTTCGAATATGACATTTCCGCATCAGCTTATGCGTGTGATGCTCATGGAAGTGCTTGCGGATACTATTTGTGGTAAGTAATATGATTGAGGATTGTAAAGGCCCGGTAGAGCTGTTCTGTCAGAATGACGGTTGTCAGATCAACAGACATTGTGAATCCGGAAAGCGAGAATATGGAAAGCTTGGGATTATCAGGGCTGCAGGAGATGGCATCTGTATGTGTGTCATCTGGCTGCTCTGCGATTACAAATTCAATGCGGGAATAACCGGACAGACCGAGTTGTTCAAGCTTTATAGCAAAGTCTTCCGACGATATCGTGTCGTGTCCGGGTATAACACGGAAACAGGCGGAGGAATTATGCATCGTTAATTTCGAGAGATCCTTATAATAGATGCATCTGACACGACAAAAAGCGGAGAGACGCTTGACATACTCCGCAACTGCTTTTTCGTAGTCCGTATCTAATTTTTTCTTTTCAATATGAATCAAAATTTCCATACAAATATTCTAACATACTTCTTTTCATATGTCTTGGAAAATGTTACAATATATTTAATTATGATTTGAAATTTGCAGATTGAGGAATGAACAATGACAGACAGAAAGATATTAATACTGGATATTGATGGAACACTTGTGAACTCGGACAAAGAAATTACACCGGAGACGTTGAAATATCTGATGGAGATTCAGAGACAGGGACATCTGGTTGCGCTTGCATCGGGCAGACCGTTTCCGGGCATGAAACAGTATGCAGATGCACTGGAGCTAGAGAGATATGGCGGCTATGCGCTAAGCTTCAATGGCGGTAAGGTAATCAATTGCGCTACCGGAGAGGTAATCTACCAAAACTGTATTCCGAGACGGTTTGCGAAGGTTCTGTATGAATTTGCAAAAGAAAAGAAGATTGGGATGGTAACCTATCAGGGAGATAAGGTGATTACGGGTACCGATACGGATAACTATATGGAATTTGAGGCAAGATTAAACCATATGCAGCTGTGCAAAGTTGATGATTTCCTCGGATATGTGGATTTCGATATGGTGAAGTGTTTGATGACAGCCGAGCCGGAGGTGTCCGAACAATATGAACATGAGCTTGCGGCATTGGTGGCGCCGGATCTGAATGTATTTCGTTCGGAACCGTATTTTATTGAGATTACCGTGCAGGGTGTGGATAAGGCAAAATCCATCGGGAGACTGCTTGCACACATTGGGATGGAACGTGAGAATTGTATCTGTTGTGGAGACGGGTTCAATGACCGTACGATGGTTGAATATGCAGGCGTTGGCGTTGCGATGGGAAATGCACAGCAGGTTGTAAAGGACGTGGCTGATTATGTGACGGCAAGCTGCGACGAGGATGGAATAGTAGAAGTAATTAAGAAATTTATTTTGTAGAAGAATGAAGGGCTGAAGATGAAGGGATTATTGATTTCAACCAAGGCAAATACCCTGGCTGACCTGAAGGAAACCGTAAAACATTCCTATATTGAAGATCTCTATATTGTTTATGCAGATGTTTTCTTTGAAGATCCGGCAGTCGCGATCGCGGCGATCGAGACCCGGTTTGCGGGCTCACGGATTGTGGTCCGGAGTTCGTCTGCAAGTGAGGATAATCTTGAGACAAGCAATGCCGGGCATTTTGAAAGTGTGCTGGATGTCGATGCCTCAAAGGCAGTTGAGATTGAAGAAGCAATCAATAAAGTGTATGCATCCTATGTGGAGGGGGCAATGACACCGGAAGCGAAGGAACGGTTGATTGCAAACCGCGAACAGGTTTTGGTTCAGAAGCAGACAACAGATGTGCGCATATCGGGAGTTGTATTCACACGGGATATTATTTATAACCGGCCATACTATATGGTTACGTATGACGATAATGGCAGCACAGATTCTGTGACAAGCGGAACAGCCGGGAAGACGAAGTGGATTGCAAAGAATGCTTCGAGAGAGTTTCTCGAATATGAGTTTGTGGATCTGATCACGGCGGTGAAGGAGATTGAACAGATCTATGAATATGTCTCTGCGCTTGATATCGAGTTTGCTATTTTAAATGATGGGACGGTGGTGATCTTCCAGGTACGCCCGCTTGCGGCAGCGTTGAAGATCATCGCACCGATGACAGACCGCGAATTCAAGGATACAAAGGCACTGGCAAAGTGCAAATATCTGGATACCTTCCACATTCTCTCGGATATGGCATTCTGGAATCCGGCAGAGATTATCGGAAGTAATCCGAGACCGCTCGATTATTCCCTGTACCGGGAGCTTATCACGGCACATATCTGGTCAATCGGTCTGCAGCCGCTTGGTTACCAGCCGGTCCGCGGAGAGTTGATGCAGAAGGTAGGGAACAAGCCATATATATCGGTGAATTATACATTTGACGGATTGACACCGGCGGGACTTCCGGAGGATTTGTGTTATAGGCTGAACCAGTATTATGAACAGAAATTAAAGAAGGACAAAACCGCACACGATAAGATCGAGTTCGAAATTATCTTTAACACGTATGACTTCATGACAGATGACCGTCTGAAGGAGCTTTCGGAGTATGGATTCGATGATTCGGAAATCTCATTACTTAGGAATGCGCTGTTCAATATTGCAAAGCAGACGTTGAACCACTATGATGAAATCTGCGAAGAAGATCTGCGGTCGCTGGAACAAATGACGAAGCTGCGGCATGAGCTTCGGGCACATCATCCGCTTGCAGAGACAAACGTTATGAAGCTATACAGCTATATTTCTGAGCTGCTTGATTCAATAAAGGATCATGGAACACCGCAGTTTACAAGACAGGCACGGTGTGCATTTATGGCACGAAGCTTCTGCCGGACACTTGTTGAGAAAGGGTATTTTACAAAGCAGGAGATGGATGACTTCATGCTCTCTATCCCGACGGTAGCGTCAGAATTTGAGCGTGATTTCGATCTGTATAGCCATGGGAAGATGAGCCGTGAGGATTTCAATCATCTGTATGGGCATCTGCGCCTTGGAACTTATGATATACGTTCAGACAGCTACCGGAATATTTATTTCGATGTTGCGGAGGCCAACCTGACCGGTAATAATAAGACAAAGCAGGAAGCAAAAAGCCTGGATAAGGAGAAACTGCAGACGGCACTTGATGCAGCAGGAATCGGTGTCGAACCGGAAGTATTCATCAATTTTATCAAACGGGCAACCCAGAACCGGGAATACTTCAAATTTGAATTCACGAAGTCTTTGTCGCTGATGCTGGATGTGATCGTGAAGCTTGGTGAGGTAATGGCGATTGCAAGAGAGGATATGTCTTATCTGGAGATACAGGATCTTTTGAGCTATCATAGCCGTGATTCTTATATCCAGACCATTGAGATCCGGCGCAAATTCTATCATGTGAATTCGTATCTTGTGCTGCCGGAGGTTATCTTCGACGTAGGAGATATCGATGTGATTGATATTGATGAGGCACGCCCGAACTTTATTACGAATAAAATTGTAGAAGCACCGATTGTGAATCTCGATGAAGACCACGATTCCGATATAAGCGGGAAAATCGTTGTGCTTACCAAAGCAGATCCGGGGTATGACTGGATATTTGCCAAGAATATTGCCGGTTTTGTGACCAAATATGGCGGTGCTGCATCCCATATGGCAATCCGCTGTGCGGAGTTTGGAATCCCGGCAGCTATCGGCTGCGGAGAGAAGATATATCAGAGAATCCACCGCATGCATATGATGCATCTTGATTGTGCAGAAGGAAGAATTCTTGAAAAGACAGATGCATAATTGATTTCGAAATAGGCATGGTGTATAATGAGATGATGAAATAAGGAGGAAGCCTACATGGGTTTTTTTAAGGATTTTAAGCGCGATTTTGCGCAGGCGGTTAATGAACTTATGCCGGACAAGGATGAGCTTGGGGCTGAGTATGATGACGAAGACATGGTGAATACCTTTGATGAAGGCGACCAGATGGACGTTGCACCAGAGGATATGTTTGAAAATCTCGATGAGATTCAGATAGATAAGCCGGAGACACAGATACAATTCCCGGAGGAACAGGCAGAGGATAATCTGGACCCTTTCTCTAAGGAAGAAGTAGAGAAAGCGGCAGACGAGGAGAAAGCACCGTTTCATGATGTGCCGGAGGCAGAGGTGATTGCGGATGATTCTGAACCAGCCGGAGCGCCATTTTCGGAAGATGAATTAAAGCCAGTTCCCGAGACGGAATATCTTCAGGCAGAACCGGAAGCAGTACCGACTGAGAAGGCAGGAGAGCCGGATGACGGTGAGCAGGATGAACTAAAGGCTCTTGATGCACTCGATG
>USFH01000066.1 GCA_900553925.1 uncultured Clostridium sp. | reverse complement strand
CTGATCGGCGGCGAGCTGCTTGTCCGCTGGATGTCTCCATCCAAAGGATTTCTGGAACCGGCCGCTTTCATTCCTTCCTTCGAGAAGAATGGATTTATCTATCAGATTGATTGTTTCATGCTTGAACAGGCCTGTAAATCAATCCGGCGGTACTTGGATTCTGACATCTATGTCATTCCGTTTTCCGTGAATCTGTCCCGTGTGACATTAGCACACCCGGATTTCTTATCCAAGGTTCAGGAAATTGTGGAACGTTATTACATACCGCACCATTATCTGGAGTTTGAGATAACAGAAAGCATTTTCTCGGAGAACTATGCATTGATGATCGATGTGCTGACAAAATTGAAGTCTCTGGACTTTATCATCAACATGGACGATTTCGGAACCGGTTATTCCTCACTCACCCTGCTCCGTGATCTGCCAATCGACGTCATAAAGCTTGATCACGATTTCCTGTCGCGTTCCGCAACGAACGACAAGAATGCAGTCAGTATCCTGCGAAGCATTATAGATATGGCACACACACTTGATATCCGTGTGGTAAGCGAAGGAATCGAAACGGTGGAACAGCTAGATATGCTCCGATCACTCAACTGTGAAATCGGTCAGGGCTTCCTGTTCGCCAAGCCTATGCCGATCGAGGATTACGACAAAATGATCAAAGATTACTCTGCAAACGAATAATTGCCTGTTTTTATGCGATTTTCGTAAGTTTTTGCTCAAAAAAGTATTGACAGGAAAATGGCTTTTTGCTATCCTATGGGTTGTGTGTAAACACAAATTGAAATTTTCACTGGTCCAATTGCTCTAGTGGTGTGGAACAATTGTACGTGTCTTGACCAAAGTGATAATTATAGAAACTATATTATGAATTATTTTTATGGAGGTGTCTGATTTGGCTAATATCAAATCCGCAAAGAAGAGAATTCTTGTTATCGAAACAAAGACTTTAAGAAACAAAACAATCAAGTCTAAGATTAAGACTTTAGTAAAGAAGGTTGAGCTTGCTGTCGCTGAGAACGACAAGGCTGCTGCAGAAGCTGCACTCAAGGTTGCAACATCTGAGATCAGCAAGGCTGCTTCTAAGGGAGTTTTCCACAAGAATACAGCTGCAAGAAAGATTTCTCGTTTAACACTTGCTGTTAACAAGCTTGCTTAAATTATCAAACAATATATTTTAACCCAGAAAAAAAGACGCTTACGCGTCTTTTTTTCTGGGCTTTTGTATTCTTAACATATCTTCACATGTCCGGTATATTTCCGTCCGGATTATTGTTTTTCTCTTCCAGACTGCAGCGTATGCTTCTTTAAATAACTGTGCAGCACCCATTTCTCCGGAATCCGTTTCAGGATAATCTGGATTTCCTCATGCTTCGCAATCGGCTGTACCAGAATACTGTAGAGCTTCGCATTGTTCGCTCCCCAGATATCCGTAAAGATCTGATCTCCTACAAATAATGTATTGGACCGGTCGGTTCCAAGCTTTTTCATTGCCTCTTCATAGCCACGCGCAGATGGTTTGCCTGCTTTGTAAACATACGTCGCTCCCAGTGCTTCATTGAAGGATCTGACACGTTCTTCATCGTTATTAGACACAAAGCACACGCCATACCCCATTCCCATGAGGTCGTGGATCAAGGTCTTCGCACGCGCATCTGCCGGTGCATCATGTTCCACCAATGTGTTGTCAACGTCGAACAGTACTGCCCGGTACCCCTTCTCATAAAGTGCTCCAAAATCTATATGGTAGGTACTGTCATAATATTCATCCGGAAAAAATCTCTGAAACATTGTTTTCTTCTCCTACTCATCATTTTTTTCTTCCTGTGCATCTACATGGAAGAATGTATAAATATTCTTTGCTACCGACTCCGGGATTCCCGGTACTTCCATAAGGGTTTCCACTTCCGCTTCTTTAATCTTGCGAATCTCTCCAAAATATCTGATCAGCTGTTTCCTCCGGTTCTCACCCACGCCCGGAATCTCGTCGAGAACCGAGTGTACCTGATTCCTGCTCCGGAGCTGTCGATGATATTCAATCGCAAACCGGTGAGCCTCATCCTGAAGCGCCGTCACCATCAGCATTGCCTCGCTTCCTTTGGGGAACTGCACTTCCTCGTTGTTGTAATATAAGCCTCTTGTCCTATGGTTGTCATCCTTGACCATACCGCAGACCGGAATATCTAACCCCAGACTATCAAGCACCATCAAGGCAACATTTACCTGACCTTTTCCGCCATCCATCATGATAACATCCGGCAGGACATCCATCCGTTCATCTGTAAACCGCCTCGATAAAACTTCCTTCATAGATGCATAATCATCCGGTCCCATGACTGTCCGTAACCGGAACTTACGGTATGCATTCTTCTTTGGTTTTCCCTGTTCAAATACAACCATGGACGCAACAGACAAAACACCGGATATATTCGATATATCATACGCTTCCATACGATTTGCCGAAGGAATTCCAATCATCTGTGCAATCTCATTGGCTGCACCGATCGTCCGTTTCTCCTGTCTTCGCACACGTTCCATGTCCTGTGACAACACCAGTCTTGCATTCTCTGTGGCAAGATCAAGAATTTTCTTCTTATCGCCTTTTTGCGGCACCAGAATCTGCACCTTCGCTCCACGCCGTTCACTCAGATAAGCTTCCAGAATCTGCTGTTCATCCGGCAGTTCCGGAACCAGAATCTCCTTCGGGAGTGACGGAGTTCCGGAATAATACTGCTTCATGAATGCAGCAAGGACCTCAGGGAATGCTTCCTCGCTGCCACCATTCATATGATGATTCTCCCTGCCAAGCAGTTTCCCGTCCCGCACGAAAAATACCGTAACGACGATATCCTTCTCGGTTGCCGCAAATGCAATCACATCCCTGTCATCACCAGATGATTTACTCATCTGCTGTTTGTCCTCGATATGACGAATGCTCTCGATCAGATCCCGTGTCTCGGCAGCCTTCTCAAACTCCATTTCCTCTGCCTGTCTCTTCATCTGATCCTGCAGTTGTGACAGAATATCCCTGTAATTTCCATTCAGAAACGAGAGTGCCGCCTGTACCTGCCTGCCATAGTCTTCCTGACTGATCCTTCCATCACACGGAGCCTTACATTGCCCAATCTGATAATACAGGCACGGACGGTCCTTTCCAATATCCTGTGGCAGCCGCCGGTTACAGGTACGGAGATGATACAGTTTGTTGATCAGCTCCAATATGTCCTTGACTGCGCGTGCATTCGTATATGGTCCAAAATATTTGCAATGATCGCGCTTCATGGAATGGCTGTACAGGAATCTCGGAAATGCCTCCTCCACCGTCACACGAATATACGGATACCCTTTGTCATCCGTCATCATCGTATTATACTTCGGGCGGTATTCCTTGATCAGATTACATTCAAGCACAAGCGCTTCCATCTCCGATCCGGTGACAATATACTCAAAATACGCAATCTGCGACACCATACGCGCAATCTTCGCCGATCCGCCATGTCCATGTCCGGTCTGAAAATACTGCCGTACACGGTTGTGGAGACTGACTGCCTTGCCCACGTAGAGAATATCATCATTTTTGCTATGCATGATATACACACCCGGGCTCTTCGGAAGCTTCTTCAGCTCTTCTTCCACATTGAAAATCTGGGTACTTTCTTCCGCATTCCGGCTTGCCCGATCAATATTTACATTTATTCTCTGTCTATTTTCTGCCATATTTCACCTGAAAAAACAAGGAGGCATCCATAAAGACACCTCCCGTTTATATATTAAAGTTTTTTTGTGTACATCTTATAAGAGGTCTGCACGCAGCTTCCTGATTACTGTCAAAGTCTTGTTACGAAGCTCCTCTGCTTCATAGAGCTGGAGCATAGAATTCTTATCAAGCTTGGCATCAACTACGGAATTCAACCAGTCATTCACATATGCCTGCACATATTTTACATTCGCATCAGACTTATCCTTCAATGTCACGATAATGTTATTGAGGTTCTCAATAACTGTCGGCTGAAGTGTTGTGTTGTTATTGGTTGTCTGTGCGCCTTCATCAGACAATTCGATAACCTTACCGGTCTTGGTAATAATTACCTTCTTGTTCGGTGAAGATTCTGATCTCGATGAGCTTCCACCCTTGCGGTCAAGAAGCTTCTCAACAACCTTGATCAGGCAAACAACACTATATGTAGCCTCTTCCGGTGTCTGCTGATCATTTCCCTTATCTTCATACTGATACCACAGCCACTCAGACTTCAGAAGCATCTCCTCAATCTTTGTATCTGAAAGCAGTTTCTGAAGATCCGCCTCAATCACCGGAGCAGAATTCTTTCCGAAGAATTTGCCACCTGTCTGAGGTGCTTCATTCTTCTTATATTTTGCAGGAACAACGATTTCCGCATATGTCTTGATGAGATGTTTCTCAGCAGCCTTCGGATCATAGTTGTTGTTGATGATGTTGATCTTACCACTATTCAGACCATTCACGATCATATCTTCTGCGGTCATGAATACAAGTGCTTTCTGACGATCATCAATCATCTGCTTGATCTCGTAATTCGTCTTAGACTTCTCAAGGATTGAATTCTTGCGCACCTTAAATGCCTTAATCTTCTCTTTCACGCTGAAGAACAGCTTGAGAAGGGTTGGGTTCGCATTTACATAATTACCGATCCATGTCAGTTCTACATACTGATGTTCAATCTTGTTGGAAATCTCATATACATTATAACCATCGAAAATAACATTCAGCGTTGTATACAGCAGATCCAGGATTTCGTATTTTTCTTCCCATGATTTATTGGAATTATCCTGATTTACAAGTGCCTTGATTCCACACTCATGGAACACAAGGTTATACTCATACAATCCCTCAAAGATATTCGTCTTATCAGTGAGTGATGCACCTGCACCAAGGATCTGAAGGTTCTTCTTCATGTTTGGTTCATTCTCAATATACAGATATACCTTACGTACAAAAGAAGAAACCTCTGTAATCAGTGTATCAATACGCTTATTATATATCTCCTGCTTCGAAATCGCGTTGATAACGCTTCTGCTGAGCACGGTTGTATCAGCCGCGGAATTCGTGTTGCGGATCAGATCCTTGAAGCTCTCATACACAGACATATTATCAATCGGGATATACTCCGCATTCAGGCCATAAAACTCAAATGCCTTGCTGTATTCCTTGTTATGGATATATGCATTAAATAATCCGATTGAGAACTGGATCTTATAATCATTTCCCACGTGTGGGTCTTCTACTACATAATCAAACAATACTTCCAGATTGTTCATATATGCATCAGAATTTGCATCGTCTGCCGGAAGTCCCATCTCCATAATAACGTTGATCAAATCAAGGTAACCCATGATTGCCTTGTCGAAATTCTTCGGTCTGTCATCGTCTTCCAGGATCTGGTAACTGAGATTGATCAGAAGCGGTGCGATACGCTCTCCGATCAGACGAAGCGCATCTGAGAAATACTCTCTCTGATACAGATAGATCAGCCAGATGCTATATCGATAAATACCGGAGGTGCTGATTGGAGCATCTATGTCCTGCGGATCAATATCTCCATATACGAACTTAAACAGCGGCTCAATCCATTCATCAATCTCATACCGTCCGGTTGCCTTGATGTTCGTGTCTACGAATTCACCTAATTCATAGAGCTTCGTACACTGTGCCTTCACATCATCATCGACCATCATATTCTTCAAGTCGAAATTACTGTCCTTCAGATAATCAATAACCAACGCATAAAATCCGTCTTCTACCTGCTCGTTCAGGAAACGGATCAGTAAGCCTTTGTTATTGGATGCCGCGATTGTCAGCACATTGCTGTCGGAACCTGCGGTAATATTTGCTGGTAATGCCATTGCCATATACCCCCTTATAACTATATTTCACTACTTCGATTTTATAACAAAATCGCACGGAAAGTCAATCATCGTTTTGTCAATAATTCATAATTAGCATTGTGCATAATCAACAAGGCGTTTTTGACAAAACAACAACATTTTTTTATTTATTTTGTACAAATTGTCAAATATCCGACATGTCCTTTTCCCTTTCACTTTCCATCTGCGTCCTGCAGATCAAACCCAGCCATACGCAGAATCGCACGCGCATTGGTCGTTGTACATCTGCCATCCCGGATCTTATAGTCAAACCGCAGTTCATCTCCTTCATAATATTCCTGAAAATGATAGTTCACTGCAGGTGTTCCGGCTTTGTCTGTGATACTGCAGAGTTCAAAATCATGAGTGGATACCACCGTCATGCAGGTTTCCCCTGCAAGCTTTGTGATAACCTCTTTCGCGCCGACGATCCGATCTGCCGAATTCGTCCCCTTGAAGATCTCATCAATCAGACAAAGCATCGGTTTCCCTTCCTTTCTATAACCAGCCATCTCCTTGATCCGGAGGATCTCTGCATAAAACGTCGAGATTCCATGTGCCACATCATCCTTCACGCGCATAGATGTAAATATCCGCATATTGGAAGCGTGAAGCCGCTTGGCACAGACCGGGGCGCCAAGATACGCCAGCACAAGATTAATGGCAATGGTTCTGAGGAACGTTGTCTTTCCGGACATATTTGACCCTGTAATAATCGTAATGCCGGATCTAAGCATCACATTATTCCCCTGTGCCTGTCCCGGAACCAGAAGCGGGTGATAGACATCTGTACCTTCCAGATATACCTGCTCCTGCTTATAATCAATTGTGCTGTCACCCGTATCACGCACCATGCCAAGCACAGAAAAGCTCATCAGATCTTCGAGTTCCGCAAGCATATCCGAACATCCCGCAACCTGTGCACCATACTTTTTCTTCCACTTGGAAACGATTGCCGCAAGCTGATAATCCCAAAGCAAAAAGCCACACAGAATCTGATGCACGAGCGGATTAAACGAAATATTATAAGCCTGGCTGATCGCCTTCAGCTTATGATACGCCTTTACCGCTCCGTCCATTCCACCTGCCTGCTGTCTCATCTGTGCCAGGATCCCACTTGCAAATTCCTGTCCGGCAATCAGGGACAGCATATCTTCATATGCGCCACTTACGTTACTCGCATAACATACAGGCTGTATCACAGAATCTGTCAGGAATCTCGTAAGCCACGAAACAACAAGCAGGATCAAAAAGCCAACAAGCGGATACCCATAAGAAACCGCGCCGCATAAAAACGCGATCAGACCTGCAATCTCAAGGATCGGAAGCACAATCCGGAGCACATGTGTAAATCCGGGAAGCTTCCCCTGCGACGGATCCTGGCAGAAATCCTCAAATGCTTCCGCATCAAATTTTTCTCTTTCTGACTCCATCCTGCGACCGGCAGTTTCAAACTCAACTGCGAATTCCGGCTTTTGTGCAAGCTCTGCAATCGCCCCGCACCGCTGTTCCCGCTCAGTTTCGCTCATATTCCGTTCTGTCAGATGCCTTGCAAACAGCCGCTTGCCTTTATCTGTATGACAGACAGATATCATCTGGTACAGAGAATTTTCGCCCAGAAGATCAATATCCGCTGCCACACAGTCATCTTCGGTCATATATCCGGCTCCCGTCTCAGGGAATTTCCGCCACCCGTCTGTGAAACGGCTGCAATACCGGTTACACACTTCCCATTTCTCCGTCAACAGACTCTGACGGTCAGCCACTACGCTATGCCATTTCACAAGCACAACAAATCCGATCAGAAATACCACACCCGCAACCGTCAGAAACACGGAATATGATTTTTCTTTCTCTGTAATTCCGATGATCAGTGCCGCCGCTCCAATCAGAAACGTCAGTATCCGAAATGTGGATATGCGTGCAAACAGCCGGTCAGCTTCTTCCTTTTTCTTCTGATATTCCAGCGTCCACTGCGCAAACTGTTTTTGATTCTCACTTACCGTCTTCATGTTTTTTCTCTTCCCCATTTTCCTCTTTCTTTCTTGTAACCGCCATCTTCAAAAAGATTGCTACAAATACACCTGCCGCAACAATACTCAGGATTCCTAATGTAGTTTGGTCTAAGAAAATCAAAGCTATACCAACCAATGCAATCAAGATCGCGCAAGTAAGGAAATTCTTCTCTGCTTCCTTCAAATTCTTCATTTTATCTCATCCTCCACTTTACAGTCTTTTCCTCTTTAGTCTACCATATCCCCGAAGCCTGCGCAAAGAAATAATTCTAAACTTTCTGTGAACCGGAGATTTCCATTTGCTTTTTATTATTGCATGTATTAGAATAGTCTTTATATAATCGTGGTAAAATATAGATAATTATGGAAAAGGAGATTCAGACATGGGTAAGTTTTTTAAGGGTGTCGTAAAATTTTCAGTTGCCGCAGCCGCAGTTGGCGGTCTATGCTATGCATTCAAGGACAAGATCAGGGAATCTAAGGTATATCAGGATAACAATGTTGATGAGAAGATCAACAAGGTAAAGACTACGATCAAGGACAAGATGCCGAAGATCTTCGACAACGAAGATGATATCGAGGAGGATGATCTGTTTGCAGACGATCTCGATCTGGAGATGGAAGATGCAAACCGTGATTACGTGACAATCACCCCGGATGATTCCGAGAAGTCAGAGGACGCAGCTGCTGAAGAGCCAGAAAAGTCAGGCGTTTCCGAAGCTTCAGAGGACGCTGCTGAAGAGTCTGCGGAATAAAAAGCTGAGAATGCGGAAAATAGTATGGTTGCAGCAATCCGCATCGACATAACAGACAAAAAGTTCGATGAGACAGTAAATGTTTCATCGAACTTTTTATTTTGGACGCAAAACGTAATCCATATAATATATTGAATTAGCACACTTAATCTACCTGTTTATTGAGCTGTCCGATCTACAGTTTCACCAGTTTGCGCATATCTTCATAGAATCCCGGATACGAAATATCCACACAGTCTGCACCGGTAATCTCCGTCTCGCCATCTGCATTCATAGCGGCAACCGCAAAGCTCATCGCAATCCGGTGATCAAGATGGCTGTCGATCACTGCTCCATGAAGTGTTCTGCCACCGCGGATAATCATGCCATCTTCGGTTGCCTCGATATCCGCGCCCATTTTCTTCAGGTTCTCTACCATGACATCAATCCGGTTTGACTCTTTTACTTTCAATTCTGCCGCATCTTTGATGACAGTCTCACCTTTGGCAAAGCAGGCAAGAATCGCAATCGCCGGAATTTCGTCAATCAGGGTTGGGATTACCTCTCCGCCAACGACACAGCCTTTCAGATCCGAGGTACGAACTGTCACATCCGCCGTCGGTTCCCCGATATCACCAGACGTCTTCTCGACGGTCACATCGGCTCCCATATTCGAAAGCACGCGCAGGATACCATCCCGTGTCGGATTGATTCCTACATTTTTCACTGTCACACAACTATTCGGCGTAATTGCCGCTGCCACAAGGAAATACGTTGCCGAAGAAATATCGCCCGGCACAACTATCTTCTTTGCATACAGTTCCTCTGCCGGTTTCACATACACCGTTTTCCCTTCCGTACGGATATCCACACCAAATTCTTCAAACATCAGCTCGGTGTGGTTCCGGCTCACTTCCGGTTCTGTCACAGCTGTCTCTCCATCTGCATAGAGTCCCGCAAGCAGAATCGCGGATTTGACCTGTGCTGAAGCAACCGGCGAATCGTAGTGGATTCCATGGAGATTCGTTCCATGAATCTCAAGTGGTGTGCAATCATTTCCGCGTAAGCTCCGGATATCTGCACCCATCTGGGAAAGCGGCGTGATAATCCGCTTCATCGGGCGCTTCTGGATCGACGCATCGCCGTTGACTGTCGACACAAAAGGCTGTGCCGCAAGGATACCCGACATTAGGCGTGTCGTCGTCCCACTGTTTCCAACATCCAACATAGAATCCGGTGCTTTCAAGCCTCTAAGCCCCCGGCCATGTACTAATACTTTATCACCATTATTTTCAATCTCGACTCCCATCTTACGGAAGCAGGCAATCGAAGACAGGCAGTCAGCCCCCTGCAGGAAGCCCTCTACCTCCGTGTTGCCCTTCGCAATTGAGCCAAGCATAATACTTCTGTGGGAAATAGATTTATCTCCCGGCACCGTCACCTCACCGGAAAGCCCATGAACTCTTGATAACCTCATAATTTATTATTTTCTCGCTTTCTGTATGTCTGATTTTATGTAGATAAATATCTCATATCCTGCACCCGGAATGAACTCCTCACAGGTTAATTTCATTTCATAAATCCAGAATTACCTCATGTTTCCATCTTCATGCACGAACGTATTGTTATAAAAATCTACATCATTATAGCACGGCTTGTTTCTCTCAACAACTAATTTACGAACTGTTTTACACACAGCCTTGCAATCTCTCAAGGAACTCTCTATACTACATACATGAACCACTCGATTTCGAAACATACTATGATTTGGATATATATAGTATGTTTCACACTTTTTCAAAAGGAGAACATCACATGCAAACCTTATTACGTTTCTTACAAAACGGCAAGACGCAGTTCCATGTTGCCGCCCTCGCCAAAGAATTTTTAGATGCACATAACTTTACACAGGTATCCGATCGCGAAAATCTCGCCGAACTCGCTGCTGGCAGATACTACCTTGCTCCATTTTCTTCAATCGTGATTCCGTTCGTCAAAGGCGGACAGTCCACGCAGGTTCGCATTGCCTGCGCCCATACCGATTTCCCGATGCTCAAGGTAAAGCCGAACCCGGAATTAAAAAAACAGGGGTATCTGCAAATAAATGTGGAACCTTATGGTGGACTCATCAAAGAAACCTGGTTTGACCGCCCACTCGGGCTCGCCGGGAAAGTCATCTGCAAGAGTGATTCCATCTTCCATCCGGAAATCAAGCTGTTTGATTCCGAAAAACCGATTGCTATCATCCCAAACCTTGCTCCACACCTGAAACGCGGCAGCAAAGAAGGAGAACTGGATGTACAGAAGGAGTTGATCCCGATTGTAGACATGATTCCACCATCCAATGAGGATTCGCATTTTCTGCTTTCCTATGTAGCAAATAAACTGAACGTATGTGCAGATGATATCCTGGACTTCGATTTGTACCTGTACATCTGCGATGCCCCAATGACAGTCGGTATAAATGATGCATTTGTGACAAGTCCGCGTATTGACAATATCTCCTCTGTCTGTGCCATCTTAGAAGGATTGGCAGATACAGAGCCTTCCGATACCCTCTGCATCGGGGCACTCTTCGACAACGAAGAGATCGGAAGCCGCTCGAAGCAGGGTGCCGACAGCGAATTACTCGCCGACATCGTGAAGCGGCTGACAGCAGGCAGCCATCTTTCACTGATTGAAGACGGTTTCTATCTATCCGTGGATGTCGCACATGCGACACATCCAAACTACAGCGAAAAATCCGACATTACCAATACGGTTGTTCTCGGAAAAGGTGCTGTCCTGAAGTCAAGCGCCAGTCAGCGCTATGTATGTGACAGTGAAGCTGGCGCGTGCATCATTGACCTGTGCAACATAAATGGAATTGCCCTGCAGCGCACTGTCAACCGTTCCGGCATGCCGG
>USFH01000065.1 GCA_900553925.1 uncultured Clostridium sp. | reverse complement strand
AGTATATACATCTGCAGAAGCAGCAAAGCGTGCAGATATCATCATGATTCTGATCAACGATGAGTTGCAGGCAGGCCTTTACAAGAACGATATTGAGCCGAACCTTGAGCCGGGCAACATGCTTATGTTCGCACATGGTTTCAATATTCACTTCAACCAGATCATTCCACCTAAGGATGTCGATGTAACAATGATCGCACCGAAGGCACCTGGCCACACAGTTCGTTCTGAGTACCAGGCTGGTAAGGGTACACCTTGTCTGATCGCTGTATATCAGGATGCAACAGGTAAGGCTCAGGATCTTGCACTTGCTTATGGTCTTGGTATCGGTGGAGCAAGAGCCGGAATTCTTGAGACAACATTCAGAACAGAGACAGAGACAGACCTCTTCGGTGAGCAGGCAGTCCTTTGTGGTGGTGTATGTGCTCTTATGCAGGCTGGTTTCGAGACTCTTTGCGAAGCTGGTTATGACCCAAGAAATGCATATTTTGAGTGTATCCATGAGATGAAGCTGATCGTAGATCTGATCTATCAGTCAGGTTTCGCAGGCATGAGATATTCTATCTCTAACACAGCTGAGTATGGTGATTACATCACAGGTCCTAAGATTGTAACAGAAGAGACAAAGAAGACAATGAAGAAGATCTTGAAGGATATCCAGGATGGTACATTCGCAAAAGACTTCCTGCTTGATATGTCTTCCGCAGGTGGACAGGCTCACTTCAAGGCTCTTAGAAAGCTTGCTTCTGAGCATCCATCAGAGAAGGTTGGCGAGGAGATTCGTAAGTTATATAGCTGGAATGGTGAAGGAAAGCTGATCGATAACTAAGATACACATTTTGAAGAACCTAGATCCGTTTCGATCTAGGTTCTTTGTTTTTTTTGAAAATAAAGCTCGCTGATGCGTGCGCAGGTCATCACGCAGCCGTGTGGTGACATATGACAGGTGGTGTAAGTTTAAGTTATGACATGTTTGGAAGCACAATCGAATATTATGGCATTCATAGAGAAGAAACTTCCGGACGATGTGATTCCGGGGTTCGTCAAGCATATGCGGTATTGCAAGAACTGCAGGGAAGAACTGGAGATCTACTATACGTTGATTGTTGGGATGCATCAGGTTGATAACAATCAGGAACTGTCGCAGAATTTTGCTAAAGATCTGGAGAATGAACTGAACCGTCTGGAGCACAAGGTGAAGAAAGCCAAAAGGTTTAAGCTTTCTACATTCGGAATTATTATTGGTGTTGCAGTTGTATCATTGTTTTTGCTATACAATCAATGCCTCGAGAAGGTATATGGGATTGAACAGAGAATGAAACTGGAAGAACAGGGGGATACTTATTTTTACGATACATTTGGAACGGAAATGTCGTTTTGTCTGAAGGATATCCTGCAGGAGGAACAGACGAGATGGCAGCCGGAGGAATCGACATTTTATGAGAAGATAAGGCAATATCAGGAAACGCACCCCGAGAACGAGGAGAACGAAAATAATGAATAAGTTATTACTGATTGACGGAAATAGTATCATGAATCGCGCATTTTATGGAATTCCGGATATGACGACGAACGATGGAAGACATACGAACGCGGTGTATGGTTTTTTAAATATTATATTCAAGATTATCGAGGAAGAAAAGGCAACACATATTTGTGTTGCCTTTGATTTGAAGAAAAAAACATTTCGACATGAGATGTATGAGGCGTATAAAGGAACAAGAAAGGGAATGCCGGATGAACTGAGAGAGCAGATGCCGCGGATTAAGGAGATTCTGCGGGCCATGCACATCCGTATCGTGGAAGAAGAAGGATTCGAGGCGGATGATCTGATCGGTACGCTCTCAAAAAAGGGAGAACGGGAAGGCTTCGCGGTTACAATCCTGTCCGGAGACCGGGATCTTCTGCAGCTTGCAACAGATACGGTTCTGGTACGTATCCCGAAGACGAAGCACGGTAAGACAGAGGTCGAGGACTATTATGCGGAAAATGTCAAGGAAACCTATGGTGTAACACCGCTGATATTCATAGATATGAAAGGATTGATGGGGGATACATCGGATAATATCCCAGGCGTACCGGGAATCGGAGAGAAGACAGCTGCAAAACTGCTTGCGGAGTATGGAGACCTGGATGGAGTCTATGCAGCAGTAGACGGAATGAAAGCGAGTAAGATGAAGGAGAATCTGATCGCCAACAAAGATCTGGCGTATCTGTCGAAGCAGCTTGCCACAATTAAGCTGGATTGCCCGATCCCTTTCGAATTCTCAGAGGCAGAGTATAAGGATCCGTTCAATGCGGAGGTGTATCCGTTATTCACAGATCTGGAATTGAAGAGCTTTTATAAGCGGTTTTCGGTCGAAAAGAAAGAGGAACTCGTTTTTGAAACGGTCCTGATCGATGATATTGATGGATACAATGAGCTTCTTTCCAGACTGCAGAAGGCAAAAAATGCGTCCTTCGCATGGATTGCACAGGATGGGGAAGCACTCGGTGTATCTGTCTGTATGGATGCGGAACATGTGTATCTGATCCGGTTTATGATGTTTATTACAGAGGCAATGGTGGCAGAAAATCTGCTTGCACTGTGCAGGCAACACGGTGTGCAGTTATCGTGTATGCATGTAAAAAAAGTGCTTCCGTATCTGGCATTCGAAGAAAAGGATGCTATCATGGATGCGGGACTTGCAGCGTATCTGCTGCAACCGAACCAGTCTGAATATGAATACGACACCCTTGCAAAGACCTATCTGGATCTGACGATTCCGGCGGAGAAGGAACTGCTCGGCAAGGAGAAGCTAGGGTATTTCTCTTTCGAGGCAGAAGCGGCATGCAGATGGATGGCATATCAGGCGATTGTGCCATATAAGGTGAAGGATATCTTGCGGGAGAAGCTTGCAGCAACCGGAATGGAAGCACTTTATGATACGATTGAACTTCCGTGTCTGTATGCGCTCTACGAGATGGAGAAAAATGGTATCCGTGTCGATGGAGATGCGTTGCATGCGTATGGCGAGAAGCTTTGTACCAGAATTGAGGAGCTTACCTCGGAGATTCATGCGATGGCGGGGGAAGAATTCAATATTAATTCAACGAAGAAGCTTGGAGAAATCTTATTCGAGAAGCTTGGATTAAAAAATGGAAAGAAGACGAAGACCGGCTACTCGACGAGTGCGGAAGTGTTAGAGAAGCTTGTGCATTCTCATCCGATTATTCCGAAGATCTTAGAATACCGCCAGCTCACGAAGCTTAATTCCACCTATGCGGAAGGTCTGGCCGGTTATATCCGTGCGGACGGAAGAATCCATAGCAAATTTCATCAGACGGTAACCGTAACCGGACGTATCAGTTCTGCGGATCCGAATCTGCAGAATATCCCGACGCGTATGCCGCTTGGAAGAGAGATCCGGAAGGTATTTATCCCGGAGGAGGGCTCCGTGTTTGTAGATGCCGATTATTCACAGATCGAGCTGCGTGTGCTCGCTCATATGTCCGGAGATGCGGCTCTGATCGCAGCGTACCAGGCGAATGAGGATATCCATGCAATCACGGCATCGCAGGTGTTTGATGTGCCGCTTGAACAGGTAGACAGTGCTTTGCGCCGCAAAGCGAAAGCAGTTAACTTCGGAATTGTCTATGGTATCAGTTCTTTCGGATTAGGTCAGGATCTTGATATATCGAGAAAAGAAGCGGAAGGCTATATCGGGAAATATTTTGCAACCTATGGTAAAGTCAAGGAATTCCTGGATCGTACGGTGGTGGATGCAAAGAAAAACGGATATACAGTTACCATGTTTGGACGCAGACGTCCCATTCCGGAGCTTGCATCTTCAAACTTTATGACCCGGAGTTTCGGTGAGCGTGCGGCGATGAATTCCCCGGTACAGGGAACTGCGGCGGACATCATCAAGATTGCGATGGTCCGTGTCAACCGGCGGTTGAAAGAAGAACATCTGCAGTCAAGACTCGTTCTGCAGATCCACGATGAGCTGATCATAGAGACGAAGAAGGAAGAATTAGAGACCGTGCAGAAGCTTCTCGTAGAAGAGATGATGCATGCGGCTGATCTTGCGGTGCCGCTTCTTGTTGATGCGAATGTTGGCACAAGCTGGTATGATGCGAAGTAAAAAGATAACTATATCCTGCGTAAGCAGGGAAAATGACACTACAATATGAAAACAGCAGGAGAATCGGTATGCTGATATTAGGAATCACCGGGGGCGTCGGCTCCGGAAAAAGCAGAATATTATATAATCTTTCAAGTGTATACGGAGCTTATATTGTTGAGACAGACAAACTGGCACATACATTGATGGAACCGGGGCAGCCGGTGTATCGGACAATTGTGGATGCATTTGGAAGGGAAATACTCGAGCCGGAGGCACCATATGCGATCGACCGAGCAAAATTCGCGCAGATCGTATTTGCAGATAAAGAAAAGCTTGAACAGCTGAATGCACTTACACACCCGGCGGTAAAGAACTGGATACGCAGAGATATCGAAGAGAAACGGGCACAGGGAACGAAGATATATGTGATTGAGGCAGCACTTCTGATCCAGGATGGCTATAAAGATATCTGCGATGAAATCTGGTATATCTATGTGGATGAAGAGACGCGGATCAGACGGCTGATAAAACAACGAGGATATACAGAGGAACGATGCCGGGCTATGTTCCGCAGCCAGGAGCCGGAATCATACTATCGAAAATATGCAGATTTCACTATAAATAATCAATTTGACTATGAAAATTCATCAAAACAACTAAAAGATAGGTTGAATATCTTACTTGGAGATGCTATAATTTTAGGTAATCATGGGAAAATAGACTGAATTCAGGAGGAAAACAGGTGTGGCAGCAATCAAATACCCGGAACCATTAATATTTGGGCTAGATATCGGAACAAGAAGCATCGTTGGTACAGTTGGGTACAAGGAACAGGAACGGTTTCATGTTGTTGCTATGGCCGTCAAATATCATGAGACACGTTCCATGATTGATGGACAGATCCATGATATTGCGAAGGTCAGTGCGGATATTACCGAGGTGAAGCAGGAGCTTGAGAGACAGCTTGGCGGGAGAAAATTACATGACGTCTGTATCGCAGCGGCTGGACGTGTATTAAAAACTGCGATTGGACATGGCGAGTATGAATTCTCAGAGAACACAGTGATCAATCAGGAATATATTCATTCCATTGACTTAATCGGTGTGGAGCAGGCACACAATGAGATCCTGCAGGAGCTGCATGAGAGTCACGAGACAACGAAGTATTTTTGTGTTGGCTATACGGTTGTGAAGTATTTCCTGAATGATTATGAGATGTTGAATCTCGAAGGTCATAAAGGAACAAAGATTGCTGCAGATGTGCTTGCAACGTTTCTTCCCGAGGAAGTTGTAGACAGCTTGTATGCAGCTGTAGAACAGGCGGGGCTTTATGTAACAAACCTTACTCTGGAGCCGATCGCGGCAATGACAGTTGCGATTCCGGAGCAGTACCGGCTTTTGAATATTGCGCTGATCGATATCGGGGCAGGAACCTCCGATATCTGTATTACGAAGGACGGAAGCGTGATTGCTTACGGTATGATTCCGGCAGCCGGAGATGAGCTGACGGAGGCTTTGGTGAAGAAATATCTGATTGATTTCCAGACAGCGGAGAAACTGAAAACAGTCAGTGCACGCCGGAAGTCGATTACATATAAGGACATTATGGGAATATCCCATAAGATTACCCCGGAGGAGATCTATCAGACAACCGAAGAGGTTAAGCGGGGCATCTCGAAGAAAATCGCAGATAAGATTATTGAACTGAATGGGGGAACATCGGTCAGTGCCGTGTTCGTTGTTGGCGGTGGCGGCAAGCTGCCGGGATTCACAGATACGCTGGCGGAAGACCTGAAGCTTCCGGCAGAGCGTGTGGCGCTGCGTGGTGAAGAGGTCATGAATGAGATTGATTTCATGGTTGAAGGTATCCGGAAGGATCCGCTCTACGTGACGCCTGTCGGTATCTGTCTGAACTTCTTCGACCAAAAGAATAACTTTATCTTCGTCAACGTGAACGGCGATCGCGTGAAACTATATAATAACGATAAACTGACGATCTTCGATGCGGCAGTACAATACGGAATACCGAATGAAGACATCTTCCCAAAACGTGGAGATGATATTACATTTAAGATAAACGGAAAGACGCGGATCGTACGTGGATTGAGCGGTGAGGCGGCTGTAATCACACAGAATGACAGACCGGCAGGCATGAATGCACCGATCGAGGCGAACGACAGCATCCGCATCAGAACATCGACCAAGGGTGGCTCTGCGCAGATACTGATCTCTTCGCTGCCGGAATATGCGGGCACGCTTATGTTTATAGTCAATGATAATCCGGTCAACTGTCCGAAATTTGCAACAGTAAACGGAACATTTGTGTCCTCTCTGTATGAGATACAGGATGGGGATGATGTCTGTATGCGCAATTATTATACAGTTGGGCAGCTTCGCACATTTATGGATCTGACACAGGATTTCTATGCGTATGTGAACCACAAGATTGCCGATGAAGATGAGAAGATCTACGAGAATTTTGAAGTAGAATTTGTCACACGGAAGGAAGAAACACCGATTATTCCGGACGATGAAATCGTGGAAACAGAAGAAGCGGACATCGCTGTGACAGAAGAGAATACAACAGGAAAAAACTTGATAGGAGAAAAGGCGGGAGAACCGAAATCGCAGCAGGCGGAAGAACGACCAGCAGGAATGGCGGTCAGACCACAGACTCGAACAATTACGGTTCGGGTGAACAATACGCCGGTTGTTTTATCAGGAAAAGAAAGCTATACATTCGTAGACATTCTGGATTTTTATCCGTTTGATCTGACAGCGATGCATGGAAGACGTCTTGTGACAAACGTGGATGGTGTCCATGCGGAATTTATCCAGCCAATTCAGGATGGTGCAGTAATTGATCTATATTGGGAGAAGTAAAGATGACAGACATCACAGAAAAACTAATTAAAAACTACACCATATACCATAAAATCATGTATATCTTTATGTTTCTTCTGACCGTACTTACACGCATTATGAAATTCTCGGAGAATACACCGTTGTGTGTCACATTTGCCGCAGTGATTTTCGGATTCGCCCTGTTCGATAGTGTGTTTTATCATACAGGCGTGTTTAAGAATATGAAAATCCTGTCTGCATATCGCCTGGCAGAGATAAGTACTTACTGCATCTTTATATCGTTTGTTCCGTATGAGGGTGTTTTGCTGGTTGGTATGTTCATAATCATGTTTCTGCTAGTTATGGAATTTATCATTTTGGGATCTCATTATGATAAAGGAACGATTCTGATAAGGAAGATGATGCTCCTTCTTCCTGCCTTTATAAATCTTTGCCTGTCGCTGCAGTTTCGAGAGGAAACTTTCTGGTTTTGCTATGTACTGGTGCTTGCAATCTTCTGTATGGCAGTGTTGTCTGTGACAGATATGCTCGAATATTCGAATGACGAATATGAGACTTATTACTCGAAGCTTGTGTTCGAGAAAAACAGTGTGCAGGAGAAGAATGAAAAGCTTGAAGAATATCAGGAGAAAGTAAAGACTGTTAACGAGCGTGTGAATTATCAGAAGATCGAGCTTGCACGTCTCGTAAATGATCTCGAGCAGATGAACCGTGAGATTGAATCCCAGACAGAGATTATGCGTTTTATGGCATCTTCTTTTGATATTAATAAGAACATCAACGTGATCGTAGATGCGGTTATGGATGTGAAACATCCAAAATTATGTGCAGTCTATCTGGTTGATACGACAAGCTCCGAGAATAAGGATAACATTGTGATCCGGACAGATTATTCTTCTATGGAACGACGTCTGCGCAAGGATTTCCAGAAGATCTACACGGATTTCGCACAGAGCCGTAAGATGACAGACATCCGGACCGGAGAAGATGTGAAAGAATTACGGTTTATCGGTGAAGCTAATATCCGGAGTCTTGTCATGCTTTCGCTAAATGATGGCGATAGACCATACGGTATGATGATCGTAGCCTCGGATGAAGAGAGCTTCTTCGAGAAGGGAATTTCATACTTTGAAACATGTCTGATTGAATACAATGTATCTGTGAAGACAACGAAGCTGTATCTTCAGACGCAGGATATGGCGAGAAAGGACGGCCTGACACAGATTTATAACCGCGTGTATTTTGGGGAGCTGTTTGAGAAGGCTGCAGAGGAAGCGAAAGAAAAAGGCCAGACACTGGCTGTTGCATTGTTTGATATTGATAAGTTCAAGAATATCAATGATACATATGGACATCTCGCGGGTGATCAGGTCATTAAGATGGTAGCTTCGCTCGATGAAAAGTATGCAAAGGCAAATGGTGGTTTTGCATGCAGATATGGCGGAGAGGAGTTCCTGCTTGTGCTTCCGGGATACGATGAGGTGACGGCACTTTCTGTCTTAGAGGACATGCATAAGGAAATCCAGAATACGACCGTACATTATGATGATAAGGAAATCCATGTGAATGTATGTATCGGACTTTCTGTCTACCCCAATATCTGTAAGGATACCAACATTCTTGTGAGCCGGGCGGACAAATCAATGTATTACGGTAAAAGACACGGCAGAGGCCGGTTGGTTGTTGACAATCCGGAGGTTGATTATATCGTGGAATGATGTGCAAAATACCTTGTGTGATGTATTTGAAAAAAGACAATTTTTAACACGATTCCGGTTGTATACAGATATGTTTTTGTTTATAATCGAAGAAGTGTGAGTTGAATACTATAAAGCAGAGGAGAAGAAGCAGTGGCATTTATTGATTCAATTAAAAAAAGAGCGAAACAGAACAAAAAAACAATTGTGTTACCGGAAACAGCTGATATGCGTACGCTTGAGGCTGCACATAAGGTATTAAAAGACGGGATTGCAGATGTGATCCTTGTTGGAGATAAGCAGGAAATCCTGAAGAAGGCAGAGGGATTAGACCTTTCGGGGGCGCGTTTTGTAGATCCGTATAATTGCGATAAGTTGAATGATTATGTGTCGATTCTGGTAGAATTGCGGAAGAAGAAGGGAATGACACCGGAAGAAGCCAAGGAACTGCTCTTGACAAATGTCCTTTATTTTGGATGTATTATGGTTAAGGCAGGCGATGCAGACGGTATGGTGGCAGGTGCGGTGAATTCATCTGCGAACGTATTGCGTGCAGCACTCCAGATTCTGAAGACTGCACCGGGTACAAAGCTTGTATCTGCATTTTTCCTTGTTGTTGTTCCAAACTGTGAGATGGGCGAGCATGGAACGTTTATATTCTCGGACGCCGGTCTGAACCAGTTCCCGGATGCAAGAGAGCTTGCAGCGATTGCAGAGAGCTCTGCAAAGTCATTCGAGCTTCTTGTTGAAGCAGAACCGGTTGTAGCGATGCTTTCGCATTCGACAAAGGGTAGTGCACACCATCCGGAGATAGATAAGGTGATTGAGGCATGTAAGATTGTAAATGAGGAATGTCCGGATCTCAAGTGTGATGGTGAGCTGCAGAGTGATGCGGCAATCGTTCCGGAAGTAGCCGCTTCCAAGGCACCGGGCAGTGATGTGGCAGGTAAGGCGAATGTCCTGATCTTCCCGGATCTCGATGCTGGAAATATCGGTTATAAGCTTGTACAGAGACTGGCAAAGGCGGATGCGTATGGCCCGATTACACAGGGAATCGCTAAGCCTGTAAATGACCTGTCCAGAGGATGTTCTGCAGATGATATCGTGGGTGTTGTCGCAATTACAGCCGTACAGGCACAGGCACTTGACCAGAAATAGAATAGTAAGAGAAAGCGTGAGAATATGAAGGTATTAGTAATTAATTGTGGTAGTTCTTCCCTTAAGTACCAGTTGATCGACTCAGAGACAGAGCAGGTGCTTGCGAAGGGAATCTGTGAGAGAATTAAATTGGATGGTTCGCTGACACATCAGGCAACCGGTAAGGAGAAGATTCAGATTGAGGCTCCGATGCCGGATCACAGTGCGGCAGTAAAGCTGGTTCTTCGGTATCTTCTCGATGAGAAGCTTGGTGCCATCAGCAATTTAGATGAGATTGCAGCGGTTGGACACCGTGTTGTACATGGTGGAGAGAAGTTTTCTTCTGCAGTTTTGATCAACGAGGAAGTGCTTACGGCAATTGAGGAGTGCAGCGATCTTGCTCCCCTTCATAATCCAGCGAATCTGATTGGTATCCGTGCATGTCAGGAACTGATGCCGGGCGTTCCGCAGGTAGCTGTGTTTGATACAGCGTTTCATCAGACAATGCCGGATTATGCATATACCTATGGCATTCCGTATGAATATTATGAGAAATACAAGGTCCGCCGTTATGGCTTTCATGGTACAAGCCACAGCTTCGTATCGAAGAGAACGGCTGAACTTCTAGGCAAAGATATCAAGGATACAAAGATCATTGTATGTCATCTTGGTGGTGGTGCCAGCATCTGTGCGGTTGAAGGTGGAAAGTCCATTGATACAACGATGGGGCTTACTCCGTTAGAGGGTATCACAATGGGTACGAGAAGCGGCAACATTGATCCGGCAATCATTGAGTATATTGCGAACAAAGAGGGTAAGACACTGACACAGATCATCAGCATGCTTAACAAGGAGTCCGGTGTCTATGGTATCTCCGGCAAGTCCAGTGATTTCCGTGATCTGAACAAGGGAATTGCAGAAGGTGACAAGCGCTGCGAAATTGCAATGAACGTATTTACCTATCAGGCAGCAAAGTTTATCGGCGGCTATGTGGCAGCGATGAACGGTGTGGATGCAATCGTCTTTACGGCGGGTGTTGGAGAGAATGATCCTAAGGTAAGAAAAGATACATGCAGTCATCTCGGTTATCTTGGCGTGGAGATCGATGACGAGGCGAATAAGCTTCGCGGGGAAGAGGTAAGAATCTCAACAGACAATTCCAAGGTTCCGGTATTCGTAGTACCTACGAACGAAGAACTTGCGATTGCAAGAGAGACTGTTGCGCTGACCCGGTAGATTCCGCATTTTTTATAAAAAAATGAAAAATACCGTTGACATCATATCGAATTGTTTGTATAATAAGAAAAGTGTGATTTTAAGTGTATTCTTGAAGGAGGTGTAAGGATGTCCATTTGTCCTAAGAATAAAAGTTCAAAAGCAAGACGTGACAAGCGTAGAGCAAACTGGAAGATGACAGTTCCTGGTTTGGTTAAGTGCAGCAAGTGTGGAGCACTTATGATGCCACACAGAGTATGCAAGGCTTGCGGTTCCTATAATAAGAAAGAAATCATCTCTGCTGAGTAATTCACTGAAATGAAAAGAAAAAGACTTTTCTTCGAGAGGTTCTCGTTGAAAAGTCTTTTTTTGCGTGGATTTCTTGACGAAAATTATGGATGCATCTATAATATATAGGATTATGTGTTATAACATATAATCATGGATAAGAAATAAAATTGGTTTTAATTGGGAATATGAGTCGAAAACAAGTTTGACAGAAAGGCACGGCGTGTATGGATAATATCGTAATTGCAGTAGATACAATGGGCAGTGATAACGGGAGTGAGTATTTTATTCAGGGAATTTCAGAAGCGATGGCTGAATATGAGGATCTGGAGTTTCTCGTGACCGGAAAAGAAGAGGAATTGAAACAGTACATTGAACAGTACGGTTGTGATAAAACACGAATAACGATCAAAGATGCCACAGAG
>USFH01000064.1 GCA_900553925.1 uncultured Clostridium sp. | reverse complement strand
TCGTCGGATCAAACTCATCAATATTTGCATACAATACATAGAATGCATACGTGTTCCAGAGTGTACCCATGAACTTTCTCTGGCCTTCGACCACTGCATCCTCATGGAAGCGGTTTGGAAGCCAAGGTGCGGAGTTGCTGTAGAAGTACCAGCGGATCGCATCTGCGCCGTATTTGTTCAGGGCATCCATCGGATCAACCGCGTTTCCCTTGGACTTACTCATCTTCTGTCCGTCCTTATCCTGTACGTGGCCAAGCACGATAACGTTCTTGTAAGGTGCCTTGTCAAACAGCAATGTGGAGATCGCCATCAGAGAATAGAACCATCCTCTTGTCTGGTCAACTGCCTCACTGATGAAGTCAGCCGGGAAGTTGTCCTCGAAGATATCCTGATTCTCAAACGGATAATGCCACTGTGCAAATGGCATCGCACCGGAGTCAAACCAGCAGTCGATAACCTCCGGTACACGCTTCATCTCGCCGCCACAGTCCGGACACTTGATCGTCACTGCATCAATGTATGGACGGTGCAGCTCGATATCATCCGGGCAGTTGTCGCTCATAGATTTCAGTTCCTCGATGGAACCGATTGCATGACGCTTGCCACAAGAGCACTCCCAGATATTTAACGGAGTTCCCCAGTAACGGTTACGGGATAATCCCCAATCCTGAACATTTTCCAGCCATGCGCCGAAACGTCCCTTACCGATACCTTCCGGAATCCAGTTTACAGTGTTATTATTCTTCACCAGTCTGTCCTTCACTGCGGACATCTTGATGAACCATGTATCTCTCGCATAGTAGATAAGCGGTGTGTCGCATCTCCAACAGTGTGGATACTCATGCTCGAACTTCGGAGCGTCGAACAGAAGTCCTGCCTTCTCCAGATCAACCAGTACCGGCTTATCTGCATCCTTTACAAACAGTCCTGCATAAGGTGTTTCCTTTGTCATATCACCCTTGCCATCGACAAACTGTACGAATGGAAGGTCGTATTTTCTTCCGACGTTTGCATCGTCCTCACCAAATGCCGGTGCAATATGAACGATACCGGTACCATCGGACATCGTTACATAGGAATCGCATGTAATGTAATGTCCTTTCTGTGGAAGCTTTGCAACATACTCCTTTGTGCACTCAAAAAGCGGCTCGTATTCCTTGCCCTCTAATTCCTTACCCTTATAGGTCTCGAGGATTTCATATGCAGGTGTTCCCTCTGCAATCTTCTCTTCCTTGACAAGCTTCTCTGCCATGCCGCCAAGTACCTTGTCAAGCAGAGCCTCTGCCATGTAGTAAGTATAGCCGTCTGCTGCCTTTACCTTGCAGTAGTTCTCATCCGGATTCACACAGAGTGCCACATTACTTGGAAGTGTCCAAGGTGTTGTCGTCCATGCAAGGAAATACGCATCCTCACCGATCACCTTGAAACGTACCACAGCGGAACGTTCCTTGACTGTCTTATACCCCTGTGCTACCTCATGTGACGAAAGCGGTGTTCCACAACGTGGACAATAAGGTACGATCTTGAATCCCTTGTAGAGAAGTCCGTCGTCCCAGATCTTCTTCAATGCCCACCATTCGGACTCGATAAATGTATTGTGATATGTGACATACGGATTATCCATATCTGCCCAAAATCCTACCTTGTTGGAGAATTCTTCCCACATACCTTTGTATTTCCATACGGACTCTTTACATTTGCGGATAAACGGATCTAAGCCATACGCCTCAATCTGCTCCTTGCCATCGATACCAAGCTCTTTCTCGATCTCGAGCTCAACCGGAAGACCGTGTGTGTCCCATCCGGCCTTACGGATAATCTTATGTCCCTTCATTGTCTGATATCGCGGAATCATATCCTTGATCACACGTGTCAGCACATGGCCGATATGCGGCTTGCCGTTTGCCGTTGGAGGGCCGTCATAAAATGTATAGGTCGGCAGGTCCTTTTTCTCTTCGATACTCTTCTCGAAGATCTCGTTCTCTTTCCAGAACTTGAGTACTTTTTCTTCCCGGCTGGTGAAGTCCAGCTTTGTAGAAACCTTTTCGTACATACTTCTATATTTCCTTTCTTATTATGTTTGATTTTCATGCATATCTGTATCTGTCATAAAAATAGATTTCCGTCTGATTCACAGACCTATCCAAGTTTTCAGTATAACGCATAACCCACGAAAATGTCAATAAAACCCTGGCATGTCCCATTTTTACAAAAAGCAATGACATATGATCGCAATTTTGTTATAATACATGCAGAATGTCAAAAGCTGACACGGAAGGAGTTTCATATGATTAATTTTAAAGTTGGAATTATGGGTGCCGGAAAGATTGCCGGTGTGATTGCAGATACTCTCAGAGATTTAGATGCATTTGAAGCATATGCCATTGCATCCCGTGATACAGAGAAAGCAGAAACTTTCGCCAAAGAGCATGGTGTTACAAAATATTATGGTTCTTATGAGGAACTGGTGGCAGATCCGGATGTCGAACTCATCTACATCGCAACCCCGCATTCCCATCACGCAGAACATGCTAAGCTTTGTTTAAATGCCGGCAAACCAGTGCTTGTCGAGAAAGCATTTTCTTATAATGCAGCTACTACCGAAGAAGTCCTGAAACTTTCCAGAGAGAAGAATCTGTTCTGCGGCGAAGCAATGTGGATTCGTTTCATGCCAATGTACCGCCTGATGGCAGAGTACATCCAGAAGGGTGCAATCGGGCGTGTCAATAATATCACCTGTTCCCTTGGCTACTCCCTTCTGAAGGAAGAACGGCTGACCAAGCCGGAGCTTGCCGGTGGTGCACTGCTTGATCTTGGTGTATATCCGCTCAATCTGATCTCCATGATCTATGGCAACGAACCTCCGATGATCGGTTCTACCTGTGCCAAACTTGACACAGGCGTGGATGCACAGGAAGCATTGCAGATCACATACAAGGGAGGCAGATGTGCAAATGCATTTGTCACAATGATGTACCAGCCGGATAATAATGCAAAAATCTATGGTGACCGTGGATATATCGAGATTGACAACATCAACTGTCCGGAGACATTCCGTATTTACAATCAGGATCACAAGCTTGTGCTTGAGACGAAAAAACCGGACAAGCAGACAACCGGTTATGAATTTGAGTTCATTGCTGCCAGAGATGCCATCATCGTTGGTCAGACCGAGTGCCCGGAGATGCCGCATGCAGAGACGCTCCGCATCATGCAGATCTGCGACTCACTGAGAAATTCATGGCAGATCAAATACCCGATGGAATAATCATTTCCAGTTAGAACCACACGCCGCCAGGCGCACATTTAACAAACACCGGACAGAGAGAAAGCTTCTCTTTGTCCGGTGTTTTAATTTCCATCCATATATATGTTTGCCGGTTCATTCAAAAAACATACGACGATTCTGTCTTCGCTGCCATAACTCCTGCATCGTCGGAAACTGTTCATGCAGCGACCTCACATACGTCGATCCAATTGCAATCTGATCTGAATTGCACATCGTAATAACGCGGTTTGTATAATCAATATTGCGTACATAGTTTGCATTAATGATTCCACTGCGGGAACATTGCAGAAAATACCATACATCGGCAGCCTCCAGAAGCTGTTGCAGGGTCATATATCGCACAGGATATTTTCCACCATTATTCAGACAGACCTCCATCGACCGGTTGGATGCCAGTATATGACTGACCTTGGCACATTGGATCGGGTATATCACATTCTGGTTCTGAATATACAGCATGCGTGCCTCTATTTTATCCTGCCGCAGCATCGGACATGTGTGCAGACTCGTACACCAGAGTTCCTCCAGTGCCTGTCCAAGTGTTTCACACAGCCGATGTTCAAGCGACAAGGTATCAATCACAGCAAAACAACACAGTACCCGATCACAATAACCATCCGGATCTTCCGCATCAGATATCAATATCATAGGCGTATCCCGATAACGCTTCAGCCTGCGCGCAGACTCCATAAACCGGTATGCATCTACTATATTCTGATGAAACTGCTCCTCCGATGGCCCGCACACCATAACATCAACCTGATGCTCTACGATAATCTTATAGGCCGCACTATAATTTCTGACAATCTTCACAGAATATTCCAGCGCTAACTGACTTACGATCATACGACTACGGTCTAATATCTCTTCATCCCCCATGACAAACAACACAATTTTTCTTTCCCTCAACACATTTTCCCCCTCGTAAATAAAAAGCAGAAAAACCTCCTCCTGTCTTTCTGCTTTCTTGTCCTCTAGTTACAATATTTCTCTATCAATGTAAGTGCTTCGTCCATCTTATCAACCGGAATCTGTCCGGGTGCTGATGCCTCCGCAAAGCTTGCAAATGTGATTGCACTGCCGAACACCTGACCGCTGATCCGGCTGATTGCCCCCATCTTCCCCATCGACATCGTGACAACCGGTACCTCTGCATACGCTTCCTGCATCATAGCCGTTGCAGCAAGCAGATTCACCACATGCAGTTTGTTTTCCGGCATTACCGCAATCTTCACAACATCTGCGCCAAGATCCTGCATACTCCGCAACCGGTTCACAATCGTGGATGCATCCGGAGTGGTCTGAAAATCATGGTTCGACATGATGATCTTTACCCCTTTATCCTTTGCAAGCCCGATTAATTCCTTTGCCTGATCTGCACCGGAGAACAATTCGATGTCTACCATATCCGCCAGATGCCCTTCAATCACATGCTGATTGATCTGTGCAATCGTCGGAGACGAAAATGCAAGCGGCTCTCCACCTTCTGCTTCGCTGCGGATTGTGAACAAAAGCACCTTGTCATCCAGAACTTCAGTCACCTTTTTCAGCAGATCATCAAGCTGCTCATAATCAGACAATATATCCAGATAATCGCCACGAAGCTCCACCATATCAATGGCAGAGCTTCTGTGTGACTGTTTTATCTGATTCGCCTGATCCAATATATCTTCTTTTTTGCGTCCCACCAACGGCACGCAGATCTTCGGTCGGTCGAAACCGATGATACATCGTTTTATCTTACAATAACGAATCATATAATTTCCTCTATTTACTTATCCCGTTACTGCTTCGTGAAATACTTCGTAGAAAGTCCTTCCAGCAGCTGCTCCACGCTGAAGCTGTCGTCATCCAGATAGAGACTGACAGTCTCAACCAGATATACGCCCGGCTCGATCTCTACAACTGCGGTCATATCCATGCAGTTCATCTCAAAAGCAACATACTTCTCAACACTATACAGAACCTCTCTGCCATCGATGGTTGCCGTCTGATTCAGATTTGATTCCTGTACATCATAGCTATCTATGTTCGACATAGAATAGAACGAATCGTCCAGTGCTGACTGCAGATCATCATTCTGATTAAGTGCGTAATCGATTGTTGAATATTCATCTGTCGAAAAGCTGACGGTATAGTCACTCGCATAGTTGAACTCAAATCCATCAATCGTTCCATTTACCTTATACTTCACAGAGTCGTCATAGGTAGATACTACAGCGTCATCCAGAGTCTTCTCCTGTGCATCATCTGTTGCGATCTCATCCTCCGGATACTCTTCCTCTGTATCCTCAACGATCGGTTCTGCTGAGAACAAGCCTTCTAATATGTTGAAAAATTTATTCAAAGATGCATCATTTTTCAGACGTTCTATCCAAGCCTGCATTTTGGCATCGTTCTTCTCTGTAAATGTGTTCAGATCATCTTCCGTCATGGTCTCGATATCCAGCACGTCTGCACTGTCATCCTTCGGTGTAACCTGAATCTTTGACGTATCCAGTGTCTGGCTGAATGCTCCGGTGCATATGGTCTTTCCTGCCGCCTTCACCTCGAAGGAATCTAAAGCAAGCGTATACGCAACACCCTTCTTAATATCCTTCCAACCGCCTGTGTAGCTGATCTCATAGACATCTGCACCTACGATATCCGCACTTGCAGTACCGCTCACTGAATTATCCTGCTTGTTAAAGTTCTTCGTAAGCTCAATCGTGAAATAATCCGTTGCGGAAATTGTTGTCTTCGACGTAGTTGTATCTCCGGCTTCTGTGATTACTTTATTGATATCAACATCGAATTCCTTGTCACCATAGAATACTGTAACAGTACCATTCGTATTTCCCTTGATATCATGTGCCTCATACTTGATTCCTGCCTTTGTACCCGATACATCAAAGCTTATGTTACCGGATACATCGTTATCTCCATAATCTGACCAAAAATCATAATCAATCTTGACCATTCCCATGATGGAGACAGAATCTTTACATGTAATCTTGACAGCCTTCTTATCCTTTACATATACCTTTACCTGCAGGTCACTGGTGATGATACTTGGAATCATCGCCTTTACCTGCTCCATGGAACTCTTATACTCTTCGGCACTCATGCCACTGCTTTGAAGTGCGGATTCTGACTCTGTCACAGCCTCTGTCAATCCATCAATCGCTGTAGTACATGCTTTCTGCAGATCCTCCTTGGTCCATGTCACGTAATATTCCTTCGCTGTGACGTTCTGACCATTTACTGTGATCTTTGCCTTTCCCTGCTTCTCAAACTGTGCTGCATCCCAGACTGTCTCAAGTGCATCTACATACTCGCTCTGAACGCCTGTGCTGTCTGCACTCTGTGCGAACACATTCATATTGATGTGAGGTATGCTTCCTGCATCTAAGCCAAGCGAATCTCCAACTGGAGAATTCACAATTGCACCAAATGGATCATCGGTTGGATATGACAGATATCCATCAAATGCCTCAGGAAATGCAACATACATCTTCTCACTGTCTGCATATACATTTCCACTGAGCAGTTCGCTGTCGCCAATGCTTATCGCCATAGTACCTGACAATTCCTGATTCTTCTGATCCATTTCTGAATCAACAGAAACTCCTACATTGCAGGCATCACTTCCTTCTCCCACTGCAACTGAGAAGCTGCCGCTGCTCGTTCCACCTTTTTCATTATAGGCATTCAATATATCATCGTAGCCAATCAGATCATTCAATGCCTCTTCCTTAGTGTAAGAGGCATATGTCTCTGCCAATGCATCCAAAACCACTTCTTTATCCGACTTGAAAAGCTTCGGAAGGAAAATGACACCACATATAACAAGTGCAACAACCGCCACACCACTTCCGATGATTGCAGCTAATCTGCCCTTTGTCATTGGTTTCTTCGGTTTCTTAACCTTTGGTGGTTTTCCGCCTGCCTGCGGTTGCTGTCCATAATATCCTGTCGTACCAGGCTGTACCGGCTGCTGTCCATAATATCCTGTCGCACCAGGCTGTACCGGCTGCTGTCCGTTATATCCGTTCATATCCGGCTGTACCGGCTGCTGTCCGTAATATCCGTTCATATCCGGCTGCCCAGGCTGTACCGGTTGCTGACCGTAGTATCCGTTCATATCCGGCTGCCCAGGCTGCTGCCCGTAGTATCCAGTCATATCCGGCTGTACCGGTTGCCCTGGTTGCTGTGGATTCACATTTCCGGATGGATCCGGAAAGCCTCCCTGCTGTGTGTTATTTTCGTCCATTCTACCCCTCCCATAAAACATTTTCTCTTAATAAACCTTCGCTTCTTCCTCGCCATTTAATACACGAAGCGCACCCTGTGCCAGGGCAAGAAGCTCGTCTTCGCCACCGTATACGGTAACCGGTGCGATAAACTTTACTCTCTTTGTGATCTCTTCGGTTGCGTACTTGCCATATGCGATACCGCCTGTCAGGATAATCTGATCAACCTTACCGGAGAGAACCGCTGCCTGTGCTCCGATATCCTTCGATACCTGATATAAGAATGCATCGAATACAAGCTGTGCATGCTTATCACCATTCTTAGCCATAGCCTCGATGTCTCTTGCGTCGTTTGAACCGCAGTATGCATTGAAGCCTGCCTTACCGACAAGCTGCTTGATCATTTCCTTCTCTGTATACTTGCCTGAGTAGCACAGACGAACCAGCTCGCCGTTTGGAACACCACCGGCACGCTCCGGAGAGAATGCACCATCGCCATCCAAAGCATTGAATACATCTACAACCTTACCGCCTGTATGGGCACCTACAGATACACCGCCACCCATATGCACAACGATGAGGTTCAAATCCTCGTACTTCTTACCAACTTCCTTTGCATAACGCTTTGCAACTGCCTTCTGGTTTAATGCATGGAAGATACTTGTTCTAGGAAGTTCCGGATGTCCGGAAAGTCTTGCAACATCCTGTAACTCGTCAACAACAACCGGATCTACGATGTAAGCAGGGATTCCAAGCTCGTCAGCGAAATCCTTTGCCAGGATACCACCGAGGTTTGATGCATGTTCACCACGCTTTGCCTCTACTAAGTCCTTTACCAGTTCATCTGTAACTGTGTATGTACCACCCGGAATTGGCTTAAGCAGACCACCACGGCCTACAACAACATCCAGTGTCTTGATATCGAAATTATTCTCTGCTAAAACCTTAGCGATGACATCCTTACGGAAATCCTTCTGTGCAACGATTGAATCGAACTGTGCAATCTCCTCAGTCGAATGACGCAGTGTCTCCTCGAACAACAATGTCTCATCTTCGAATACACCAATCTTTGTAGATGTAGAACCCGGATTGATGATCAATGACTTATAACTCATTTTATTATCCTCCTTTATATGTATGCAAATGTGCAATAAATATGTGTATCGGTTGGGCATACGTATGCCCAACCATATCTGCTATATCTTTCTGCACATTTGAATATGCTTGAAATTACTGGTTCTTCTTTAAGTTCTCAGCTACGATCGCTGCAAGGGCAATCGAATTGACCTTTGTCTCAAATGTATCGGAACGGGATGTCAGGATAACCGGTGCCTTTGTACCTGTTAAGATACAGCCATTCTTAACCTTTGCTGTGTGAACCAGTGTCTTATATGTGATATTACCTGCGTGAATGTCTGGGAACAGTAAGATATCTGCATCACCGACAATCTTACGGTTTGTTGCTCCCTTATGCTTTGCAGCTTCCGGATCAATTGCAAGATCCATGGAAAGCGGTCCGTCCACGATACAGCCTGTAATCTTACCCTCTTCATTCATCTTTGTAAGCTCAGCTGCGTCTACTGTAACAGGCATCTTCGGATTTACTACCTCTACGGCTGCAAGCGGAGCTACCTTTGGACACTCGATACCACATGCATGTGCAACTGCAACTGTGTTGCTGATGATATCTACCTTGTCCTCCAATGTTGGGTATGGAATAAATGCAACGTCCGTCAGGAAGAACATCTTCTCGAAGCCTTCAATCTCAAACAGACATACATGTGACAAAGCCTTACCGGTTCTAAGTCCCACTTCCTTATTGAGTACACTCTTCAGGAATCCCTTTGTGTCAATGAGACCCTTCATGTACATATCTGCCTCTCCATCATGTACAAGCTTTACTGCTGTAAGAGCTGCTTCTGTCGGATCCTTCACGTCAATAATCTCAAAACCCTCTAAACTCATATCCATGCTTGCAGCGATTTCCTTGATCTTATCAGCATCTCCGACCAGAATTGCATCCGCGATATCCTTGTCCTTCGCTGCCTTTACTGCCTCAAGAACTGCATCATCCTGTGCAACTGCAACGGCAAGCTTCTTCTTGCTACATGATTTAATCTGCTCAAGTAATCCTTCAAAATTCTTCATTGTTCTGTTCTCTTCCTTTCCTCTTCCATCCTCTTTTTATGAGTCTTTGTTGTTCTTTACGTCCAAGATTGCTGAAACGGTGCATAAAGCAATTGCTATAAATCCCATAGCATGATCAATATGCTTATTTATCTGCTTTCTTCGTTTTTCCTTAAGCTTCCGCTCTTTGCGCGACATACGCTTTGCAGGTTCTCTGTAAAGTGATTTCGCAGGCTTTGCCTTCTTCGGTTTTTTCGGAGTCTTCAGTCTTGACATCTGTTTCACCTTCTTTGACGAATTTATAATGTGTTTTCCGCATTATTCCGGCTTGTGTGAACACAGCCTATATAATGTTTATTATACCATTTTAAGCAGTCTTTCGCAACATCTGTTCCGGCGGCTTCGCGAAATAAGCCACCGTCAGCAGAATCGTCATGCAGACCCAGCTGATCGGTTCCGTAAGTGCCACACCGAAATAAGCAAGCCGCGGCACCAGAATCGTTGCAGAAAGTACCTTGATTGTCATCTCAACAACGCTCGAACACACCGGTATTACTTTCCGCCCCATCCCCTGCAGACTGCACCGCAGAATAAATAGCGGTCCGAGCACATAGAAAAACACAATACTGATCCGGGAATACATCACCGCAGAGTCTACAATTGTCGCATTATCGGTAGACGCAAGCCATGTAAATACCAGCCTGCCAAATGCAAAACAGATAATTACAAGTACCGTTGTTATTCCCGTTGCCATAACAACGGCATGACGAATCCCTCTGCGAATACGTGTCGGTTCTCCAGCACCCATATTCTGACTTACAAAGGTTGTCATTGCATTTCCCAGACAATAAAGTGATACCGTAAATATATCAAACACTTTTCTTGCCGCTGTATGCGCCGCAACGATTGCTGTTCCCAGTCCATTGATTGCACCTTGCAGCACAATCGTTCCGAAATTCACAACAAGCGACATAAATCCCATCGCAAGCCCCGTCGTAAGAAGCTCACTGTACTGTCCTTCCACCGGCTTCCACTCGTCCTTCTCCGGTATAATATCCCGGAACTTAAGCAAGATATAACCAAGACAAAGCACTGCCGAAAGTGCCTGCGAGATGATTGTCGCCCAGGCAGCACCCTGAATCCCCATATGAAATCCATTCACAAACAGCAGATCCAGTCCAATATTCACGAACACGGAAATAATCAGACAATAAAGCGGCGTCCGGCTGTCACCAACCGCGCGCAGTACATTTGCACACATGTTATACACAGACACAAATATAATGCCATATAAAATAATGCGCACATACGCAAGCGCCGGACTCATAATATCTTCCGGTGTTGCCAGAAGTTTCAGGATCGCAGGAATCAAAAGCAAGATTAACACGGTAAGCACAACTGCCCCTGCCAGCGTCAGCAACACAGTACCTGCCACCATGCGGCGCATCCGCTTATAATCCTTTCCTCCAAAGCTGTTCGCAATCGGAATTGCAAACCCAAGTGTCAGGGAATTCAAAAATCCGATTAATGTGTTCGATACAACACTTGTGGCACCGACAGCTGCAAACGCTTCGGTGCCAACAAATGTACTTACAATCTTACTGTCCGCTATATTATATAATTGTTGAAATATGCTGCCGAATATCATCGGGATGGCAAATAAAATTATCACTTTTGCCGGGTAGCCTTTTGTCAGATCCTTCATCCTGTTTCTTCATTCCTTGTAAATTTTTACGCACGTAATCCCGTCCGTGCCCGCGCACATAGGATTCCTGCGTCCCATAATCATTTTTACACATACAATACCTCATCTGCACGCATGTACAAATGAGGTATGCATCTCTCTATCATTATTCTACCGTTACAGATTTCGCAAGGTTTCTTGGTTTATCCACATCCAGTCCTTTAGCCACACTAACATAATATCCCATAAGCTGCAGCGGCACAATAGCCAGACTATTCATAAAATACTGCTCTGTCTTCGGTACATAAACAGAGAAATCTGCTGTGTCCTCCACGGCATAATTACCATAGCTGGTCAGTCCCATGAGATAAGCGCCACGGCTCTTCACCTCTACCAGGTTGCTGATCGTCTTCTCAAAGAGGG
>USFH01000063.1 GCA_900553925.1 uncultured Clostridium sp. | reverse complement strand
TGTGGCTGTCCGCCGAATCCAGGCTGTCCAGGCATTCCCTGTGGCTGTCCACCGAATCCAGGCTGTGGCTGTGCTGCATTTGCATCTGTCTGGCCATATGTATTCGTGTCTGTCTTCAGTGACAAACCTGACTGTGGTGCAGCTGCCTCCGTTGGATCGATCAATACCGTTTTCTCGTCATCACCTACGTCACCATTCGGCGATGGCAGATCTGCGCCACATACAGAACATTTTGTGAAGACATCATCATTCTGTGCTCCACACATCTCACATACTTTCATGTTTTTCCTCCTAAAAATCCTCTCTTTATGTGTCTGTAATTTCTTAGAAACTACTATTTTATATAATGTCATAAAATATAATAGAAGTCAATCATCGACATGAGATATTTTTGTAAATGAGTTGTTAAATAAGTTGTAAAGTGAATCAATCATGCTATAATAGGAAGAAAAAAAAAGAGAAAGGCAGATCATCATGTATAAAGTAGATTTTAATAAACCGATGCATGTTCATTTTATCGGGATCGGCGGAATCAGCATGAGCGGACTTGCAGAAATTTTGCTGCAGGAGGGCTTTACCGTGTCCGGTTCAGATATGAAAGAATCTGAGATCACAGAGATTCTGAGAAATCTCGGTGCAACCATCTACATCGGTCAGACCGCGGAAAATATCACGGATGATATTGATCTGGTTGTATATACGGCAGCGATCCATCAGAATAATCCGGAGTTTGTGGAAGTCACACGCAGGGATATCCCAATGCTTACACGTGCCCAGCTGCTCGGACAGATTATGCTCAACTATAAATACGGCGTCGCTGTAAGTGGTACGCACGGTAAAACAACGACAACCTCCATGCTCTCCTATGTGCTGCTCGAAGCAGGCACGGATCCTACGATTTCCATCGGCGGTATGCTTGACGCGATCGGCGGCAACATCCGTGTCGGCCACTCCGATTATTTTGTAACAGAGGCGTGCGAGTACACGAACAGTTATCACGCATTCCATCCATACATAAGCATCATCCTGAATGTAGACGCAGACCACCTTGATTTCTTCAGTGGCATTGAAGAGATTGCAGATTCCTTCAAGACATTTGCAGAAATTCTTCCGGATAACGGTCTGCTCGTTGTAAACGGTGACATGAAATACTACAGCCACGTAACCCAGGATCTACACTGTAAGATCCTTTCTTTCGGCATGAACAAGGAAAACGATTACCGTGCCACAGATATCGAATTCGACGAGGAGGGGCATCCAACCTATACACTGGTTGTACACGGCGAGAAACAGGACCGTATCGCGCTGCATGCGACCGGCATCCACAATGTCATGAATTCCCTGTCTGTCATCGCAGTTGCTGATTTTCTAGGCATCGACCGCAAATATACGAAGGCAGGTCTCGAGAAATGTTCGAGCGCACACCGTCGTTTTGAGCACAAGGGTGTGACTGCAAATGGCGTCAAGATCGTGGATGACTACGCGCACCATCCGACAGAGATCGCCGCAACACTGGCAGCTGCGAAGAACACACCGCACAACGAGCTGTGGTGCATCTTCCAGCCACATACCTATTCCCGAACGAAGGCATTGCTTGACGAATTCGGACAGGCATTATCTGTCTGCGACCATGTCATCTTAGCAGATATTTACGCCGCACGTGAGAAGGATACAGGCATTGTATCCTCGAAGGATGTCTGTGACAAGATCAATGCCCATGGTGGACACGCGATCTATCTTGGTGATTTTGACAGCATTGCAGACTTTGTCGAAAAAAATTGCAAAAAAAATGATTTGTTGATAACTATGGGGGCCGGAAACGTTGATTCTATCGGAAATACCCTCTTAAAAAATTAGTTATCCACATTATCCACAGACCTGTTGGGGAAAAGTTTTTCAACAGGTCTTTTCTTTTTTGTTAACATAATTTTTACGACAGATTTCCCTCAGTCAGCATAAACACGTCATCCCGTTTTTTATGGTAACTTGTTATCCACATTTTCCACATTTTCCACATTTTTCTGACGGAGTCCTGCCGAAAAGGTGTTCGCTTGAATTTAATTTTCTTCATGCTATAATTTGAAATGCTTCTGATGGAAGCGGTGAAGGGAAGGTTCAAAAAACTATGAAGACAATTACTATTTCAACTGAAAACAGCGAGACTTATTCTTCCATATCTAATTTTTTTATTGACTATTACATGACAGATGCAAACGGGGAGTTTGTAAAGGTTTATCTATATCTTGTCCGCCTGTTGAACGGCAACAGACAGATCTCTGTCGCAGAGATCGCAGATCATTTCAACCTCACGGAGAAGGATATCTGCCGGGCAATCAAATACTGGGTAACTAAGAATGCCCTGCGTCTTACATTTGACGGCAAGGGACAGCCGACCGGGATTGTAATGCTGCCACTGCAGGCACCGGAGCTTTCCTTATCGGAGGACGCAGATGCATTTGCATTGTTGCGCGAGGATGTCAAGACCGGCGCTGCAATCAGCCAGTCAGCCAAAGCAGGTGATTCTGTGGCAGATGCGGAACCATCGGTTACTGAGAATACTACGGATCCATCTCCGGTCCGTTCCGGCAAGATTGTTCCGATCTCGGCAGTTGCGGTCGACCTGTCCGCACCGGCAAAACCGGATTTCTCCAAAAAAGATCTAGAAAAGGTATTGCAGGATGAGAACTGGGAGAATATAGTATATCTGGTAGAGACATTGTTCGGAAAGACGCTTTCCGCTTCTGACACACGATGTCTTCTCTACATCTATGATACACTTGGATTTGAGATTGAATTATTCGAATATCTGGTTGAATACTGTGCAACCATGGACAAGAAAAGCTGCCGTTATATGGAGGCAACCGCGATCGGCTGGTATCAGGACGGGATCCGTACAAAGGAACAGGCGAAAGAGCAGCACGCTCTGCTCGGCAACATATGCCGCATCGTGTATGGCACACTCGGATTGAAAACTACCGCGATCACAACAACGACACAGGAGCTCTTCAAGACATGGACACAGGATTACGGTTTCTCTGAGGCAATCATCAAGGAAGCCTGCAAGCGTACCGCAGCTGCCCACCCTGAGAATCCGACGATTAAGTATGCCAATGGCATCCTGACGAAATGGCACAATGCCGGGGTGAAAGATTTCGAGGGAATCCGTCAGGCAGATCTCGCATTCGAACAGGAAAAGTCCAAGAAGCAGACGGCGAAGACGAATGTGAAGAAATCCAACAATAATTTTACGAATTACACGCACAGCGATATGTCATCCGAGCTTGATGAGATGGAACAGCTGTTCCACAAAGAGGTAAATAAGAAATGAATATCCAGCTACTGAAAAAAGAATCCATTTTGCATGACTACGAACAGCTGCGTCTGAAAAACAGGCTGGCACTCCAGGATCGCGAGGAAGAAATCGACGAGAAGATTCCGGAGATAAAACAGTTGCGGCAAAGCAGCCGGTTATCTTATATTGCGCTTGCGAAGAAGCGTCTGACCGATCCCGGACAGACCACACAGACCGGTACAGCGAACGCTGCCGTCTCTGCACAGAACCGGGATAACACCGCCCGCATCAGAGAGCTTTTGCTCATGCACGGCTACCCTGCCACCTACCTTGATCCAATCTACGACTGCCCGGTCTGTAACGATCAGGGATATATCGACGGCAGAATGTGCGAGTGTTTCAAACGCCGGATCGTGGATTCCTTATATCAGCAGTCGAACATGTCACATGTTCTTGACAAAGAGAATTTCGATACATTTGACCTGAACTACTACAGCCGTGAGGCTTCTGCTTCCCGCAGATGGGCCACAGCACCCTATGACAATGCATGTAACACCCTGCAGATCGCAAAAGATTTTGTTGCTCGTTTCTCTACGCAGGATACAGAGCGCGGGAACCTGCTTCTCTACGGCGAACCGGGGCTTGGCAAAACATTTCTGACGAACTGCATCGCGAAATCTCTGCTTGATTCCGGTCATACTGTCCTGTATCTCTCGGCAATCGATATTTTCGAGCAGATATTCGGGCAATATCTGATGAATAAAAAATTTGAACTTGAAGAATTATACAATTATATATATAATAGCGAATTGTTGATAATCGATGATCTCGGGACGGAGACAACGAACACCTTCGTCTGCTCCAGCCTGTTCGCAATCATCAATCAACGGGAACTCGACGGGAAGTCAACCGTCATCTCAACGAATCTGTCCATGCAGGATCTGCAGGAACGGTATTCTGAGCGAATCATGTCCCGTATTGTAGAAAGTTACACCGTACTTCATCTGTATGGTGAAAACATAAGGTACCAAAAAAGAAAAAATGAAATGATGCAGGGTTCTAAGCTGTAATCACACAATGGAGGAAAAAATCATGCCAGATTCAAGTCATCTTATTACAGTTCCGGTTGGTAAGCTGGGAATTATCCCTTTGGAGAGTTGCAAGGCACTCGGAGAAAAGGTTGATCGCTATCTTGCACGCTGGAGAGCAGAACGACACAACGAGCACAAGGACAATATTACCTTTGCCGGTTACGAGAGAGATTCCTATATCTTAAAATCCTCTTGTCCTCGTTTCGGTTCCGGTGAAGCAAAGGGTACTTTGCAGGATTCCGTACGTGGTACTGATGTGTATATCATGGTCGATGTTGTAAACCACAGTATCGGGTACAAGATCTGCGGCAAGACAAACATGATGTCTCCGGACGATCATTATTCCGATATGAAGCGTGTCATCGCTGCCATGGCAGGCAAAGCAAACCGTATTACGGTTATCATGCCTTTCATGTATGAGAGCCGTCAGCATAAGCGCAGCAGCCGTGAGTCTCTGGATTGTGCAATTGCATTGCAGGAATTGGTCGGACTTGGCGTTGACAACATTATCACGTTTGACGCACATGATCCTCGTGTACAAAACGCCATTCCTTACAGCGGTTTCGAGAACATCATGCCGACATACCAGTTCATCAAGACACTGCTCCGCACAACACCGGACCTGACACTCGACAGCGATCACATGATGGTCATCAGCCCGGACGAAGGTGCCATGAACCGTGCCATCTACTTCGCAAACCACTTAGGTGTCGATGTAGGTATGTTCTATAAGAGACGTGACTATACAACCGTTGTAAATGGCAAGAACCCTATCGTTGCCCATGAGTTCCTCGGTGACAGCGTAGAAGACAAGGATGTTATCATCATCGACGATATGATTGCATCCGGCGAGAGCATGTTAGATGTTGCACGTCAGTTGAAGGCACGGAAGGCAAGACGTGTTTACTGTCTTGCAACCTTTGGCCTGTTCACAGCAGGATTGGATATCTTCGATCAGGCGAAGGCCGAGGGCACGATTGAGAAGGTCATCACAACGAATCTGACTTATCAGGATCCGGAGTTATTCAAGCACGACTGGTATGAGTCAGCCGATCTGAGCAAGTATATCGCAACGCTGATCGATCACTTAAACCACAATGCATCCATCAGCAGCCTGTTAGACCAGTCAGAGCGTATCCAGTCAAGAATTCAGGAATACAAGGAATTCGGAACAATCTCTGATAACTACAAGGCACCAACTGTATAAGAAGCATCAAAAATCTCAATGAAAAAGCACAGTCCCAATCAGACTGTGCTTTTTCATTGATTATACTCTCTTACTATCTATGAATCTTCTACTGCACATAGACATAAACTTTGATCTGTTCCTCGTTCAGATTGTTCGTGAAGGTAAGAATCGCCGTTCCCTTCTTACCTGCAATGACACGCAGCCGCGCAACAGATGGTCCAACCGGTGCTGTGTCCCATGCATAGCTCACCACTTCCTCATCGGAAGATTCCACACTTACCTCAATATCGCCAGAGATACACACACGAAGAACCGCCTCATTGCTTTGCTGGTTAGATGCCGTCGTGGCGCTTTCCGTGCCATCGCCATCCTTCTCATCGCTTTCTGTATTCGTGAACTTCAGGAACGTGTCACTGACGAACATATCTTCATACCCTTGTGAAGGAACCGCATCTGTAAAGCTTGCAAGCCCATCCATCGCTTCTTCCTTATCCTCAAGGTCTGCGATCTGCTTCTCATAATCCGATACCTTTGTCTGGTAGTCTGAGATTGATCCCTTCAGCATATCAACCTCCGACTGCAGCTCAGAGATGGCATCTTCCTGCTCACGGATCTGCGACCGGAAATAATTCGCCGCCACGTCACTCTCGGAAGCAATCGTATTACGTTCATCATTCGCCTTTTGTACTTTATTACTGAAATAAAAGAACCCAAATACAAGACCGCTCGCCAGGAATATCATCAGTGCAATCGATATGCCGATATACAGCTTCGTATTCCCACGTGTCTCCGTACCGTTCTCTTGTTCTTCGTCTTCAAGCGGTTTTCCGCAGTTGCTGCAAAACAATGCATCCTCTTCGTTTTCCGCTTTGCAATGTTTACATATCATACTTATACAGCTCCTATTATATGTTCTGTACCGTAAGTTTTATTATATCGAGAACCATACCTTCATGTCAAGTATTACCAGCAAATGAACGGGTGCAGTAGTACAAACAAATGACCGTGTGCACATACCCGGGAGATTCTTCCGCTTCTATACCGTCAAATAGCTCAGTGCCCGCTGCCCGACCGCAGCAGTTCAAATGCCCTCGCAAGATCCAGAACTCCCCAGCCCCAGGATGGATTCGGATAAACCGTATCCACGACCGGTTTCGTCCCCCGGATCAGCAGCTGGCGGATCACCTCTGTATTCAGACTATACCGGTTTCCCTGCACGATTCCCCACTCCAGAAGCAATGCTGCTGCCCCGGCTGCAAAAGCTGCTGCCACACTCGTGCCACTCCTGCGGGCAAACAACGGCCGGGTACCGCTTCCACCGGCAAATGCACCATATACCTCTACCGCAGGAGCCGCAAAATCCGGCTGGATGCGTCCTTTTCTTGTATATCCGCGGCTAGATTCCTGATACATCGAATTATCCCGGTGATTATACCCTGCAACCGTGATCGTGCCACGTGCATTTGCAGGTGCACATAAGATAACTTCCGGATCCGATCTCGTAAACCGTATATCTCCCCGCAGGAACCGGCGGATCGGCAGCCATGCATCATACCCGGCAGGAAAACTGTTATAGTTTTCCGCAACCTCCACCTTCCAGATGCCCGCAGTTGGACGCTCGAACCTAAGCAGCACAAGCGGATCCCCGGAATTATTCTCCACGACGATATTTTCCGCATAAAGCATTGTCCCCTCATATAGAAACGTAATCAGACCATAGTTATCCTGATTGGGCACCAGCCGTTCAAACCGTTCTCCGGTCGGCGAGACGATTGCAACCTGATACAGACTCGGGGCACGCCCCCACAGCTCCATGCAGAAGCCCGGATGATCTGCGCCAACGAAGATCTCTGTTTCATCCCGCACAAGCCTCGCACGCGTCTGCAAAGAATTATTCTGATTATTCAAGCTATACGAAGCATTACTTGAGAAATGTCCTCCACTTCCCAGTTCATTTCCGGCACTTGCAACTACACAGATCCCCGGAAGTGTCACAATCGTATCAAGATACAGTTCCAGGTTCAGATTCCCATTATGATCCCCCTGGCTGGTGCCTATCCCCAGACAGATGACCAGAGGTTTGCGAAGCTCTAATGCCTTGTTGATCAGATATTTTACGCCCAGCATGATATCCACCTCCGAATAACACGGAACATCATCGGCAATCAAATAGAACTCCCGCAAGCGCCGGCGCGCCTGCCTCAGCTTCACCATAACAATCTCCGCCTCCGGTGCAACACCGGAGAAGCTCTCCGCATCGTCCAGATACACATTTCCGGCTGTCACAGACGCCAGAAATGTACCATGCCCCTCTTCGTCACGGCATGGCACCTCATTGTATGGCTGCCCGGAGCGGATCGCCGCAGAAAGCACCGGTTCCGTGTATTCCCTCCCATATCCAAACACCGCTGTGGTCTCCTCCCGGTTGTCACGATAAGCAGCCTCCGTCTGATCCCATATCGCTGTCACACGTGTCGTCCCGTCCGGCCGCAGAAACAGGGGATTGGCAAAATCAATGCCTGTATCGACAAACCCGATCAGTACATCCCGGCCCGTGAGCGATAAGCCCGGCAGAGCCTGGACCTGATCTGCGCCGACAGCCCGCACCGCAGACGTATCCATAAGTCCAAAGCATTTGGGTATATTGTCATATCCGATCTGGAGCAGGGCAGACTCCAAAAGAGGATCTCCTGCGTTATCATAAACATTCCGGTAAGCGACAAGAAACTGGCTGTTGACGATCGTTATACAGTCCGGTTTCAAAAGTTGCTGAACACTTATCAGATTGTTATCATATTTCACAAGCAGTTCTAATTTGTCCTCATCATAGGCAAAGCCATCACAGGCTGTGTTATACAGAACGGAATCCATACTTATGTGCCATTTCTACGCATCTTGGCAAATTCTATGCATGCCGCGGTATTTTTATGCATGCACACCCGGATGCGTTGCAACAAGAAAAGAACAATGTTATAATTGGAAGCACGCAGATGCAAAAATAAGATTCTAATGATTCGCGAACGGAGGGAAAAACATGTGCCATGCAAATGAAAAAAATCCGGCTCATGCAGAACGCAATTACGGTATTGATCTATTGAAGATCGTGTCTATGATCATGGTTGCGCTTCTACATGTACTTGGCAACGGGATTTTAAGCAGTTCCAATATATTTTCCTGGCATTACGAGCTTGGATATGCGATCGAGATTCTATGCTTCTGTGCCGTAAACTGTTACGCGATTATCTCCGGATACTTAAACTACGGGGCAAAGTTCCGCTATTCCCGCATTCTGCAGCTCTATCTGCAGGTGCTGTTCTATACATGCCTGATCACGCTTGGATTCTATATTGCGAAACCGGAGGTCGTAACGAAGACGGTTGTAATCCGTGCGTTATTTCCATTTGCATTCAGCGATGTGTACTGGTATTTCACAGCTTATTTCTGCATGTTCTTCTTCATTCCATTTCTCAATCGCCTGATTGAGACACTGGACCGGAAATCATGCGACCGCCTGATGATCACACTGGCTATGATCTTCTCATTCGTTCCGCTCATCCCTTCGATCTTCGACATGGATACGACAGGTGCCGGACGCGGATACTCCTTCCTCTGGATTACCGTTCTGTATCTGGTTGGGGCCTATATCCGGAAATATCATATAGAAGACACCATATCGAAGCGCACCGCACTACTCGCTTATTTTGCATGTGCCGCACTCACGTGGCTCGGCAAGTTCGCAATCGAGAAGCTGACCATGCGTCTGTATCAGGTACCGTCACACGGAGACGCATTCGTGCGTTATACCGCACCGGGAGTTCTCTTCTGCGGCGTATTCCTCGTATTGTTCTTCGCAAAACTAAGACCTGGTAAATGCATGCAGGCACTGATCCGGTTCTTCGCACCGGTATCCTTCGGTGTCTATCTTCTGCATGCGGAACCGCTCATGTGGGATCATTTCCTGTCCGACGCGTTCACGTGGGTAGTCAGATACAATGCCGTCGTAACCTGCCTGATCGCAATCGGTGCCGCACTCGCCATCTGGCTTGCCGGTTCTCTGGTTGACCACGTCCGCCGCCTGCTGTTCAAGCTGCTGCATGTGGACAAGCTGTGCCGGAAAGTTGATAAATGGGGGAGGTAAGAAAAATACAGCCACCGTCATTTGCAACATTGCATCCCCCACGCATCTCGATTATAATGTCCTTATATTACTTCGGAAGAAAGCGGGGAGCTACAACTATGAAGATCATTTATTGCAAATGGGGAAGTATCTGTGAAAAAGGAATTGAAAATGCAATGCAGCGGTTAGGCATCACGATTATCACGATGAGCCGAAAATTCGAAAGCGTCGACTACGACAAAGGCTATCTCGAAGCACTGGCGGATCTGATTCAGAAACATCCGGATGCATCCTGCGTATTTACTGTGAATTTCCAGCCAATTATCGCACGCTGCTGTAAGGTTTTTAAACTACCGTATCTGTCCTGGACGGTGGATTGCCCAAGTTTCCAACTTTATTCAGAGACAGTCACCTACCCAACGAACCGGATCTTCGTCTTAGATCGTATGCAATGGGAGAAATTTTCACCCGCGAATCCAGACTGTATTTTCCATCTGCCAATGGGCGCAGATGTTACAACATGGGACGAAATAAAGGTAACCGCCGAAGATCATCAAAATTACGACTGCGATATCTCTTTTGTGGGCTCTCTGTATTCCGAGAAAACCCGCTATAACTCGATTGAGAAAGACCTGCCGGATGCGATGCGCGGCTATGTCGATGGACTGATCAATGCCCAGTTAAATGTCTATGGTTACAATCTGTTGGAGGATTCCATCACCGACGAATGGGCACAAGAATTCAAGAAATATGCAGGCTGGATGCCACTCGGAGAAGATTACTGCGAAGATGTGAAAGGTATCGTCGCCGACACTTACCTCGGTTACAAATGCACCGAACAGGAACGCATCCGCACCTGCAATGCAATCGGCGCGCATTTTGGGGAATTACGAAAGCAGGGAATCAACTATCAATTTGACCTGTGGACGCTGACTGATACCTCACCATTAAAACATGTCAGATGTCGTGGCGGTGCAGATTCCAACAATATGATGCCGCAGATCATCAAATGCAGCAAGATCAACCTGAACATGACGAACCGCCCGATCAAAACCGGACTGCCACTCCGTATATTTGACCTGATGGCATGTGGCGGCTTCGTACTGTCGAATTATCAGGCTGAAATCCCGGAGATTTTCGTCCCGGACGAAGATATCGTCCTCTATGACAGCATCCCGGATATGCTCGCCAAAATCGACTATTATCTGGCACACGATGACGAGCGGAAACAGATTGCGAAAAATGGATATGAGAAAGTGAAAGAATATCACAGTTACGATGTAAGAATTGTGACCATGTTAAAAACAGCCGGGATTATTTAATCCCGGCTTGTAACCATTATGGATTCCCTAAAACGACTTAACACCTCCGACATCAAATCAGACATATCTCGCGATGATCTGGCTCTCATATTCTGCATCGTGAATATCTTCCACCTGATCTCCCCCGGCAACCTCATTGTTGTACTTTGTCTTTACCTCAGTTTTTCTGCCTTTTCCAGCCAAGAACCATTCATATTCCATATCCACATGACCGATATCTAACGCCTGATATCCTTCAATTGCCAAATCATATGCCAGAACCGTTGCTGTTGGTCCAAGTGCAACCAGCACCAACTTATCCTTGCCTTGCTTTTTGGTTTCTGCAAGCAATTCCTCATATCGATCAAATGCGTGTTCTGCCGGTCCCAAAATTCTTACAATGCTTTTCGCTCCAGCAAACAAATCATTTCCGATGCCTAGACGACTTTTCTCCCCTTCCACAATCACCAGGTTTCGCCCCTGCCATATCTTCTTCAGCGCATCAAATCTCTGTTTCGGTGCGTCTGTATTATTATCAAGATAACTGGCATACGGGCGCGTCACATATGCATCGTAATATGTCCGATCCATATCTAACAAATCATAATTCTGCTTGCGTACCTCTTCCGTCAGATATGCCCGGATGTTATATCGACATTCCGTATTATACTTGGATAAATCCCCATAAATATCCGGAATCCCCAATAAAACTTCCTCATTCTCCATATGCAAAACTTCCATAAGCCGTCTGGCAAGCTCCGCATCCGCATGCTGAAACTTCTGCCGGTTTACACCG
>USFH01000062.1 GCA_900553925.1 uncultured Clostridium sp. | reverse complement strand
AATATAAGAATAAATATCATTGTGTATATCAGACGGATATTTATACAAATGAACAGTGGTTAGAAATTATGCCGTTAGAGGCTTCAAAATCAAATGCTATAAGGCAATTACAAAGCATGTTGAATTGTGAAAAGCTAATTGTGTTTGGTGATGGGAAAAATGATATAGACATGTTTCAAATGGCTGATAAAAGTTATGCTGTTGCAAATGCACACAATGATTTAAAGCAATATGCCACAGAGGTGATTTTGTCGAATGACGAAGATGGTGTTGCTAGATGGCTTGAAGCAAACTATAAGCAATAGAAGCGGGTAAAAATTTCAGTTTAGCAGAGAGATTGATAACATATGATTATTGGGAATTTCACGAAATGTAAAAGACTTTTGACACGCTGAAAACCTTGATGTCAAAGCTCTTTGATAGCGAAAATATAACTTTTTGATTAGTATGAGTATGCTAGGAGGTGAAGAGATGGAACTCGGAAAACAAATTAAAAAACATCGTCAGGAAGTACAATTATCTCAAGAGGAGTTAGCCGAACGAGTTTATGTTTCCAGGCAAACAATATCAAATTGGGAAAATGATAAAAGCTATCCAGATGTGAACAGTTTGGTATTACTGAGTGAAACCTTTCAAATTTCTCTTGACAATTTAATCAAAGGAGATATTGAAGTTATGAAAGATGTAATTCAAAAAGAAGAAATTGAAAAAATGAACCGCTATGGGAAAATCTACACTATAATGTTGATCGCCACTGCTGTTTCAGCGGTTCCGTTATTCATGTTACTTGGTGTTTGGGCACTCATTCCTTGGGGGATTATCTGGGGAATCTCAATGTATTTCGCTTTTATGCTTGAAAAAATTAAAAAAGACAATGATGTTCAAACGTATAAAGAAATTGTTGCATTTTCTGAGGGGCAACTATTGGATGATATACAAAAACAGAGAGAAATAGGTAAACGTCCATATCAGAAGATTCTTTTAGTTATAGGTAGTGGACTGATAACATTTGCTGTTTGTATATTAATCGGGTTTCTGATGCATGTCTTTTTGAACTAATAGTGTTTGACTGCTTATTTTCAGTTTGAGCCTTTGTATATCACACTCCCACGAGCAGGTTTTATCCACCCGTGGGAGTACTTTTTTAGCTTAGTGATTTATCTTACAGCAGCCATGATACAAAACATCGTATAGCATCTATCCTATGGCATCTTTATTACCTGACCCAACATCTCAATATCTGTTTATTATCTGCTTGATTTCCTCCAGGGAATCCGCAAAATAGATACCCTGCTGCCGCTCTGGTGTCGAGAGTCCCATCTCGATCATATGCGCAAGCAGTGCTTTCAAGCTGTCATAATATCCATTCAGATTATACAAGATGCATGGCGCGTCCAACTGCTTCAGCGACACCTTCGACATCACTTCCGAAATCTCTTCAAGCGTTCCTGTGCCGCCCGGAAATGCGATAAATGCATCCCCCAGTTCGATCATCTTCGTTTTCCGCTCCGTCATATCCTTTGTGACTATAAGTTCCGTCAAGTTGTCATATTGCAGTTCCGCATCCATGAAAAATTTCGGTTCCACGCCTGTCACCGTGCCGCCAGCCTGTAGGACGCTCTCTGCAATTTCCCCCATCAATCCGGATTTTGATCCGCCATATACCAGCGCATTTCCGCTCGCACCAATCCACGTTCCAAGCTCCCGCACTGCCTGCTTCAGGCTCGCATCCTTTCCTTCAAAGGCTCCTAAATATACTGTGATGTTCATGTCTTTCCTCGCTTTTGTGTTAGATTCTGAATTATTTTCTTTTTACCGGAATCCAGATAGCACTGTGGTAATCAGCATCTGTGTTTTCTCCATTTACACAGTCATACCATTCCACATTCGCATTTCCGCTTATCTCATAATCAGCGTTACCCGGTAACCATTCTTTAAATATTCTGGTATTTAGTGATTGAAGTGCCTCCGGGATTGCTCCTACGCAGTCAAACACCGCCCATTCCCCCTGTTCAAACTCATATAGCATCATTCCTTCCGGAACTTCTCCACCGGCATATTTACCTGCAACCAGATATGTAAATTTTCCCTTATCGGATGCTTTTCCGTCATCAATACAAATGCCATATTCTCCTATACAATTTTCCACGAATGCCTTTTCATATGGATTTGCAGGTGGATTACCTGCATATACATTAGCCGCATATTTTTCACAGATTTCATCCCAATATTTCGGAATTTCCTCATATGCCGTATCAAAGGAAAACTCTTTCGCAAAGCCTATCACCTTAAATCCAAACATTTTTGTAATCTTGTAGTCCATTTTATCTCCTCCTTGAACTGTAATTTTTACACTCAACGGAAGAAAGGTTCTTATATCGCCGCCCTGTTTTACCTGCACAGGGGAAATCCCATGAAATCTGGTAAACGCTTTCGTAAAGCTGTCCGGTGTGTCATATCCATAATCAAATGCCACGTCTATTACTTTCCTATTCGCCTTTTTCAGCTCAAGCGCCGCCATGTATAGCTTACGATTACGAATATACTCTGATATAGAATATCCGGTCATAATCAAAAAACCTCTTTGAAAATGCAGAGGGGATACATACACTTGCTCTGCCACATCCTGCGCACTGATGTTATAATTCAAATGTTCCTCTATATAATCAATAGATTTTCTGATTGCAGTCAGCCATTCCATGCATTCACTTCCTTTCTTCTGTATGGTTAAATGATACGCCTCTTAAAGGAATATTTCTTGCCATTTAGAATTCAATTTTGTCCATCTGCTAAAACTAAGTTTCGCGCATCTTTATATGTAACAGAGAATTAAAGTTTTCGCTCTTTATTTTATCACGCATACATATAAAATTACATTCATATTTTTGTATGATAGGCGGATTGCACATACCTTGCAATTTGCACATAAATCACCATAATTCCATCCAGTTCCAACTGCCATTTTCATAAATTCTTATAAGTTGTTACTAGATTTTCATTTGTCATTAGATTTTCATTTGTTACTAGATTTTCAACTTGGGCTTTTTCAAACTCATTTTGATCCGAAAACCCACCACATGGGCGTGGCATCCGGATTTCTCCTCCTTACGCCCATATCTGGCTCATGAATTCATTTTCAACATGCAAAAATGGGCGCAATCCTCTTTTTTCAGTAGATTACGCCCATCCTGTGGGTTTTTACAATTCAATTTCCGGATTCACGCCCAAATCAATAATTCTTCCAAATGTATCAGCCATCCCGGAAACTATCAATAATTCCTCCGAGATGCATCAATAATCCCTTCTACGAGATCGCATCCTTCATGCTCTTTACATACTCAAACACCGGCTGTGCAGCCTCGCGTCCGTACTTTGCGATGATCTTCACGATCGCACTTCCGACGATGACGCCATCTGCGGAGGCAGCCATCTTCTTTGCCTGCTCCGGCGTTGAGATTCCGAATCCGATTGCGCAGGGAATGTCCTTCGCTTTCTTCACAAGCTCGACCATCTCGCCGACATTGGTTGTAATCTCCGTTCTTGTTCCGGTTACACCGAGCGAAGAAACACAGTAGACGAATCCATTTGCTTCCTTCGCGATCATGCTGATCCGCTCATGTGAAGTCGGCGCGATCAAAGATACAAGATCCAAACCATACTGCTTGCAGATCGGATCAAACTCTTCTTTTTCCTCGTATGGAATATCCGGCAGGATCAGTCCATCGATGCCGATCTCCTTACAGATCGAGATAAATCTCTCTGAACCATAAGAGAATACAACATTTGCGTAAGTCATAAATACCATCGGAATCGTAACCTTCTGGCGCAGCCTGCGCACCAGATCAAACACCTTGTCTGTCGTCACCTTATCCACGCCGGTCAACGCACGGATATTTGCCTCCTGAATAACCGGACCTTCTGCCGTCGGGTCTGAAAATGGGATTCCAAGCTCTATCAGGTCAGCCCCTGCGTCAACCATTGCATAAACGATTTTCTCTGTTGTTTCTAAGTCCGGGTATCCGCATGTGATAAACGGAATAAACGCTTTTCCATGTTCAAATGCTTTTGCTATATTACTCATGAAGATCCTCCCCTCTGTAACGGGCGATCGCTGCTACGTCCTTATCGCCGCGTCCGGAAATATTGATAACCATAATCTGATCCTTGTCCATCTGTGGTGCAAGCTTCATTGCGTAAGCAACCGCATGCGCACTCTCAATGGCTGGGATAATTCCCTCGATTTTCGAGAGATATTCAAATGCATCAACCGCCTCATCGTCTGTGATTGCCACATATTCCGCTCTGCCGATGTCATGCAGGTATGCATGCTCCGGTCCGATGCCCGGATAGTCTAGACCTGCGGAAATCGAATAAACCGGGGCAATCTGTCCGTATTCATCCTGACAGAAATAAGATTTCATGCCATGGAAGATTCCAAGGCGTCCGGTATTTAAGGTTGCTGCTGTCTCGAATGTATCTATGCCTCGTCCAGCTGCCTCACAACCGATCAGACGCACACTCTTGTCCTCAATAAAATGGTAAAATGCACCGATCGCATTGGAACCACCACCAACGCAGGCAAGCACGGCATCCGGAAGTCTGCCTTCCTTCTCCATGATCTGCTGCTTGATCTCGCGGCTGATTACCGACTGGAAATCACGCACAATCGTCGGAAATGGATATGGTCCCATAACCGAACCAAGTACATAATGTGTATCGTCAATCCGGCTTGTCCACTCACGGAATGTCTCGGAGACCGCATCTTTCAGAGTGCCGGTTCCGCTTTCCACTGCATGTACCTTCGCGCCAAGCAGACGCATCCGGTATACATTCAATGCCTGACGGATCGTATCTTCCTTACCCATGAAGATTTCACACTCCATGCCCATCATGGCTGCAACCGTTGCCGTTGCAACACCATGCTGACCGGCACCGGTCTCTGCGATCACACGTGTCTTACCCATACGCTTTGCCAGAAGCATCTGTCCAAGTACATTGTTGATCTTGTGGGAACCGGTGTGGTTTAAGTCCTCACGCTTCAGGTAGATCTTAGCTCCACCCAGGTCCTTGCTCATGCGCTCTGCATAATACAGTCTGCTCGGTCTGCCTGCGTACTCATTGTACAGCTCGGTCAGTTCCCGGTTAAATTCCGGATCATCCTTGTATTTATTATAGGTTGCTTCCAATTCATTGACGGCGTTCATGATCGTTTCCGGTACATACTGACCGCCATGAATTCCAAATCTTCCTTTCGACATCTCTTGTCCTCCTTATGTATATCTAGTGCCCTCACATTCGGGTAACACCACATCGCTTTCGTTCTGTGGTATATCATCATAAATATAAATTAAGTTCTACATATTGATTTCAAATGTACAATACAGAACACGTTAACTTCTTACTAATTTCACGACTTCCGCCATCTTGTCGAAGTCCTTGCTTCCATCTGTCTCGATTCCGGAGCTTACATCCAGCCCGTAGCTTCCAAGTGCTGCTGCCTCCCGCAGGTTTCCCGCATGAAGCCCGCCTGCTAAGAAATACGGTTTTCCGAACAGCTCTCCTTCTGCGGTATCTCCGGCTGCTGCCTTGGCCTCCCGCAGCAGTTCCCAGTCAAATGCCTCTCCGGTTCCGCCAAGTACACCCTTGCGGTAGGTATCTAACAGCAGGTAATCAACCGGAAGTGCCGCTGCCTGCCGTATCTGTTCGACTGTCTGCACCTTGACCGCCTTTATAACCGGCACGTCACATACCTCACGCAGACATCTGATATAATCCGCATCCTCCTCGCCATGCAGCTGGATCATGTCGATACATCCATCCTGAACGAGCGATGCGATCACGGGAATATCTTCATTCACAAACACACCGACTGCCGGAATCTCCGCATCCAATGTTTCCCGGAATTGCTTTGCCTGCGCGGGACTGATCTTCCGTCTCGTATTCGCAAATATGAATCCGACAAAATCCGGTTTGACCCGATTCGCATATTCGATATCGCACGGCTTCATCATGCCGCATAATTTTATCTTCTGCATTTTACTTTCCTTCCAGCCTGTTCCATCCTTATCCTGCTTTGCACACCACTTTAATCACCTGACACATGCCTATATTCCCCGCAGTTCATCTAATGCCTGCTTCTTGTTCTCACTGCGCATCAGCGTCTCGCCAACCAGCACCGCATCCGTGCCATTTTCCAGAAGCTTCGCAATGTCCTCTGCCGTCTTGATTCCGCTCTCTGAGACAAATGCGACTTCCTTTGGCACCATCTTCCGATACCTTGCGGAATTGTTGATATCCACCGTAAATGTCTTCAGATTCCGGTTGTTCACACCGATGATGGATGCCTCTGCGCGAAGTGCCATCTCCACTTCCCGCTCATCATGTGCCTCAACTAACGCCGACATACCAAGCTCCGTTGCAATCGCCTGATACTCTTCTAACTCCGACTGCGAAAGCAGCGAACAAATCAGCAGGATTGCCGATGCACCAAGCGTCCGTGCCTGATAGATCATATACGGATCAACCGTAAAATCTTTTCGCAACACCGGAATCTTCACATGCTGGGTGATTTCCTTTAAGTACAAGTCCTTTCCCCGAAAATAATACGGTTCCGTCAGGCACGAGATTGCTGATGCGCCCGCCATCTCATATTCCTTTGCAATCTCTAGATACGGAAATTCCTCTGCGATCACACCCTTCGACGGAGACGCCTTCTTCACCTCACAGATAAAAGAGACTCCCGGACTCTTCAGAGCCTGGTAGAATGGAAATAACTTCGGACAGTTTTCCTTCGATAATTCCGCTGCCAGCCGCTCCGCTTCATTCCGCATATGGAAAAATGGTATTTGTTTTTTATCTTCTTCCACACGCGCCCGTGTCTTTTCTGCTATCTCATCTAATATCATGCTCTAACTCCCTTATGCTGCGTTTGTTTCGGCGATAAACTGTTCCATAGTTGCAAGTGCCTTGCCACTTGTGATCATCTCACGTGCCTCTTTGATACCTTCCTCCATGCTCACATTTTTTGCAACATGGATGGCTGCACCCGCGTTGATCAACACGGCATCAAGCTTCGCACCCGTTACCTTTCCTTCGAGGATTTCCTTCACCAGTGCTGCATTTTCTTCCGGTGTTCCTCCAACCAAATCTTCCTTCCTGCATCGTGTGAATCCGAACTGTTCCGGCGTGATCGTGTACTTCGTGACTTTACCATCGGCAAGCTCGCAAACCTCAGTATCCGCACTCATGGAAATCTCATCCAGGCAATCCTTGCCATAGACAACCATCGCATGCTTTAAGCCAAGATCCTTCAGCGCATTCGCTACCGTGTCAAGCAGCTCCTCGCTATACACGCCGAGCAGCTGGTATGTATTATAAGCAGGGTTTGTCAGAGGTCCCAGAATATTAAACACGGTCGGAACACCGATTGCTTTTCTCACCGGACCAACATAACGCATTGCCGGATGATATTTCTGTGCGAACAGGAAGCACAGGTTTGTATCCTTCAGCACCTTTGCATTCTTCTCAGGCTCAAGCATCAGATTGACACCGAGTGTCTCGAGACAATCAGCGGTTCCGCATTTGCTCGAAGCGGCTCGGTTTCCGTGCTTGGCAACTGCCACACCTGCCGCTGCAGTTACGATTGCTGCAGTAGTCGAAATATTAAATGTATTCGAACGGTCTCCACCGGTTCCAACGATATCGATCACATCCATATCGCCACGGTCAAGCTTCGTTGCGAAGCTTCGCATACCTTCGGCACAGGCAGAAATCTCCTCGGCTGTCTCCCCTTTCATATGCAGGGCTACCAGAAATGCTGCAACCTGTGACTGTTCTGCCTCACCGCTCATGATCTCCTTCATAACCTGAAGTGCTTCCTCTCTTGTCAGATTCTCTTTATTCGTTGCTTTGCTGATCGCTTCTTTTATCATCGCTTTGTCCTCCTTATTTCATTTACCAAGCCTATGCTTAATAATTCTCTGCAGACCGCAGAATCATTAATCATAGTCTTGGCATAATGTAATTCCTTCTAACTTACCTTCAAAAACCGCTCCATAATTTTCCTTCCATCCGGTGTAAGTATTGACTCCGGGTGGAACTGTACGCCGTATACCGGGTAGTCCCGGTGCTCCACTGCCATGATCTCGCCATCCTCCGTACGTGCGATTACCTTCAGCTCCGCAGGAAGCTTATCTTCCTCTGCGGCGAGGGAATGATATCTGGCTGCCTGTAATTTTGGTTCCATCCCTTTGAAGATGGCGCTGTCGGTGTCGAGATCAACGATAGACATCTTTCCGTGCATCAGCTTCTTCGCATATCCGATTTCGCCGCCGAATGTCTCGCAGATTGCCTGATGTCCGAGACACACCCCGAAGATTGGAATCTTCCCTTTGAAGTAATCAATGACTTCCTCACAGATTCCGGCATCCTTCGGTCTGCCCGGTCCCGGTGATACGATGATGTGATCCGGTGCCAGTGCTTCAATCTCCGCGATCGTCATCTCATCGTTTCTTATAACCTTGATGTCCGGCCGGATCATTCCGATAAGCTGATACAAGTTGTAAGAGAAACTATCATAATTATCAATCAGTAATATCATGCTGCCATCTCCTTTCTTAGTCTGTCATTTCCTGTGAGATCTCGATTGCTTTCATCACAGCCTTTGCCTTGTTGATACATTCCTGATATTCGTTCTCCGGTACACTGTCTGCCACGATTCCGGCTCCGCTTCGTACAAATACCTTTCCGTTCTTCTTATATGCGATCCGGATCGCGATACAGGTATCTAAGTTTCCGGTAAAATCAATATATCCGATTGCTCCCCCATAGATGCCGCGTTTGTTGTTCTCAAGTTCGTTGATAATCTCACAGGCACGGATCTTCGGTGCGCCAGACAAGGTTCCTGCCGGAAGGATTGCATCGACCGCATCTGTCACGGAGCAGTCGTCCCGCAGTTCCCCGCGTACCGTAGAACCGATATGCATCACATGCGAATACCGCTCGATGCTCATGTATTTCTCCACTTCCACGCTTCCGAACTTGCTGATCTTGCCGATATCATTTCTTCCGAGATCAACGAGCATATTATGTTCGGATCGCTCTTTCTCGTCTGCTAAAAGTTCCTCTTCGTTTTTGAGATCTTCTTCCTTCGTCTTTCCTCTCGGTCTGGTTCCCGCCAATGGAAAGGTATGTAACACACCATTTTCCAGTTTCACCAAGGTCTCCGGAGAAGCCCCCGCTACCTCGATGTCGTCGCCGCTAAAGTAGAACATATACGGTGATGGATTGATGGTACGGAGTACGCGGTAAGTATTCAGCAGGCTTCCGGAGAAATCCGCTTCCAGCCGGTTCGATAATACAACCTGGAAGATATCTCCTTCGTAGATATAATTCTTCGCTTTCTCCACCATGTTGCAGAAGGCTTCCTGATCGAACAGCTTCCGGTATTCGGATGTCATCTTCGCCGGTTCTATCTCTGCTTCCTCGCCATGTTTGATCAGTTCAATGATCTCGGATATTTCTTCCACCGCATGGATGTAATTCTCTGTCAGGTTATCCGTCTTCGCATTCGCGATGATGAGCAGCTTCTGCTTCACATTGTCAAATGCAATCACCTTATCGAACAGCATCAGATCTACATCGTTAAACCCTTCCTCATCTTCCGCATCCAGACTCAGCTTCGGTTCACTGTATTTGATGTAATCATATGCGAAATACCCAACCAGTCCACCGGTGAATGTCGGGAATCCTTCGATCTTCGGGCTTTTGTAATCTGCCAGGATTTCATTGATACAGGCTTCCGGATGCTGTACCAGCACCTCACGGATAACCGTTCCGTTCACATCGGTGACTTTCAGCTTTCCGTTCATGCATGTCACACAAAGCTTTGGCTTGTAACCAAGGAATGTATAGCGTCCCCAGTTTTCCTGATTCTCCACACTCTCTAACATATAACAATGCTTGCTTGCTTTTTTCAGTATCTTCAGCACCTGCATCGGTGTGCGGATATCGGAATAGATTTCCTTTAACACCGGAACGACCTTATAATCCTTCTGATACTGCATCGCTTCTTCTAATGTTGGTCTGATCATCTCCAAACTCCTTTCTTCGTGACATGGTTCCAATAATTTATTCATTGCAATAAAAAAGTCCTTGACAAAATATACTTTTGTCAAGGACGGAATTCCCGCGGTGCCACCTTGTTTCATGAGAGTTTCCTCCCATGCTCTTTCAGAATACTATCATATTCCCTGCAACTAACGTATGCGAACGTCATAGAATACTCAGAGCGGATGCTCCTTTGACTATGCCCTCCGTGGTCCATTTGCTACCCTGCGTCCGACCCGGTTCTCAGCCTCCCGGATTCTCTGTACGTGCACGATGTAACGTTATCTCCACATCATTGGTTTCGTGTCACTATTCATTTTTGATAGGCTCATACTACTCTACTTCAGAAAAAATGTCAATAACCTTTTTTCAGTTATTTTTCCTTTGTCAAAACCATGTTAGCTTAATGCACTCAGACGTTCTGCAAGTGCCTGCAATTCTCCGACGATATCACCAACCTCTACAACGATGGAGCTGTTCTCCTCGCTGCTCTCAAGTGTTACGCTTGAATGTGCTGTCACTTCCTCGGTTGCTGCCGAGATTGTCTGGATACTATCCACGATTGCCTCATTCGACTGTGCCAGAGAAGATACCAACCCGGTCAGCTCCTCTGTCAACTGATGGATATCCTGTGTCCGGCTTGCAATCGTCTCGAAGCTCGATGCAGTCTCAGTCGCTGCGATGCTCTGTAACTTATTGTTATCAATCAGGTAGCTGACAACATTTACAACCTCTGTCAGCTCCTCAGAAATATTCCCAATCAGTTCGGCGATGTTGACCGTCGCTTCCTGGGTCTGGTCTGCAAGAGCAGAAATCTCAGATGCAACGACTGCAAATCCCTTACCTGCTTCGCCGACTCTTGCTGCCTCGATACTTGCATTCAAGGAAAGAAGGCTTGTCTGATCGGTGATGTTCCCGATGATATCGACGATTCCCTGCATCTGGCTTGCATACGTTGTCAGCTTGTCAAGCTCCGTTGCCACCTTCTTGCTCGCCTCATCGCTTGTCTCCACCTGTGAGATCAGTTCGTCAATCTTATTCTTACCCTGTGCAACCTCCTCGCTCGCCTCATCCATATCGCTCTCGATCGTATCGGATACATGTTCCACACGCTCGATTACCTGCTGGATTTCTTCTGTCTTAAGAAGCTGGGACTGTACCGAATCTGCGGTATCGTTCGTTCCATTTGTTACTTCTTCCATGGATGCCTTTGTCTTTGTAACCGAATCCTCCAGCGTTGTCATCTTCTCCGAAACTGTCAGAATATCTCCAATCATATTCTCAGAGATTTCCAGAATCTGCTCTAACATTGCAGATACAGACTCCTTCTCCTGTGTGATAGCCTTCATCTTCGCTTCATTGTTCGAGATGATAACATTTGTTGCCATCACCATAAACAACGCGAACAGCAATGTAAAACCGATCCGGATTTCAACATTCGGAAGATCCTGCGACGTAATCATGCCATTTGCTGCCATATAAATCACATGGATCAGGTTAAGGAGGAAGATTCCTCCCGCTGCGCCAAAGCTCAATCGTTTCTGTCCATATACAATGACGAACAAACTAACAAGTGCACCATACACAAACGCAACCGGAGACACGGTTGTAAATATCGTAAAGGCGTAAAATACTGCGTATGAATAAATCAAAATCCGTTTCAGATTTTCGCTCGCCGGATTCCGCTTATATTCGATCCAGATTGCAGCGAGCGGCAGGATGGAAAGTACTGCGAAGATTGCGAAATACC
>USFH01000061.1 GCA_900553925.1 uncultured Clostridium sp. | reverse complement strand
GAGCACTCGGCTGTTAACCGAGTTGTTGTAGGTTCGAGCCCTACTCGGGGAGTTTGATATTGTAAGCACTACGTGCTTACTAATCATAAGGAATCCCCCCACTGCGTGGGTCCCCTTTATGATATATGGCGTGATAGCCAAGTGGTAAGGCAGAGGTCTGCAACACCTTCACCGCCGGTTCAAATCCGGCTCGCGCCTCTCTTAAATCCTTGATACAAGATGTATCAGGGATTTTTTTATTTTGTGAAATCTCTGTGAAAGCCATTGACGGAGCTCGCCCGCATGTTAAAATACTTGACAATTCGAAAAATTGAAGAAGAATAATGAATATCAGGATTGGATATAGTTATGGAGGATGTTTATGAGACAGAAATTGATGGATTTTATGCGCGGTAGAAATGGAACGGATCAGCTTTCCATGTGTATGATGTGGGCGGCGTGTATCTTGGTTTTTATCGATATGTTTGTAAGAAGCAATATACTCAGCACGATTGCGTTTGTGACCTTTGCATTTGCATATTTCCGTGTGTTTTCCAGAAATATTGGCAAGCGTCGGGATGAAAATACATGGTTCCTAAACAAGACGTATAAACTACGCATGTGGGGACGGAAAGAGAAAAACCATATGACGATGCGCAAGACGCATCACATCTACCGTTGCCCGGAGTGTAAGCAGAAAATTCGTATCCCAAAGGGAAAAGGAAAGATCGAGATACGTTGTCCGAAGTGCAGCGCACGGTTTATAAAGAACAGCTAATGTATAAAATAGAAATAAGAAAGCCGTTTAACTCGGAGGTGGAACGATGTTTGGATATGTGACGGTGAACAAGCCGGAAATGAAAGTCAAAGATTACGAGCGGTATCGCATGTATTATTGCGGCGTCTGCCATGCACTCCGGAATACGGACGGCGCGATGGGACAGATGTCACTTACGTATGATTCGACGTTTGCCGCGGTTCTTCTGACCGCTTTATATGAGCCGGATACGCAGATGAAAGAAGCAGCGTGCATGGTGCATCCGGTTGGAAAGAAAAAATATCTGGTAAATGAGGTCATACAGTATATTGCAGATATGAATCTCATTCTAACCTACTACAAATGTCTCGATGATTGGGCGGATGACCGGAAATTTACCAGACTTTGTTACAGCAGTTTTATACGGAAGCGTGTGCGCAAGATTGGTCAGGTCTATCCGGAGAAGCTGGCGAAGATCCGGGAATCTCTGCGGACATTATCTGCCTGTGAGCAAAAGCATGTGACGAATCTGGATTTGCTTGCCGGAATCTTTGGTGATATCATGGCAGAGATTCTTGCATATAAGTCGACACGCGGGATTGACTGGTCGGAGGAGCTGCGGAGACTCGGTTACCAGCTTGGCAAATTCATTTATATTCTCGACGCATATGATGATGTGCAGGAGGATATCGAGAAGAACCGGTTCAATCCCTTGAAGGAGTTATACCATGAGTTGTCGAAAGAGCAGTTCGACAATTACGTGAAGGAAATCCTCATGATGATCGCCACCGATATGGCGAAAATCTATGAGTGTCTGCCAATCGTCGAGGAGACAGCCATCCTCCGCAACATTATCTATTCCGGAATCTGGGTAAGGTTTATGACGAAACAAAATGACGCAGAAAACGGTAAACAATAATTGCGAAACAAGTTTCAATGGTAAATCGTATATTTCCATATTTATTCATGAATATATACGATATGTTTGAGACTTAGAAGTTCTTAATATTCTGCAAGAACACCAGCCATGTTTGAACACGATGTTCAAACAAGTCGCCAGTGAGCCAGGGACGGCGAATTGGCGACGGTGGCGTAAAATATGAGCACGTAAATCAGAATATTTAGAACTTCTTAGTTTCAATACATTGTATATAGAATGAATAGATATGGAAATATACGGTTACTATGAATTGGTTGTTTCGCAATTATGGGAGAAAGAAAGGAATTAGCATGAAAGATCCTTATGAAGTTCTGGGGCTTCCACATGGTGCCTCGGAAGAAGAAGTGAAAAAAACATATCGAAATCTAAGCCGGAAATACCACCCGGATGCAAATATCAACAACCCAAACGCAGCGCAGGCAGAAGAAAAATTCAAGGAAGTGCAGGCGGCATATAAGAGCATCATGGACGGAAATACAGGTTCCTCGTATGGTAGCAACAGCTATGGCGGGTTTGATGGATTTGGCGGATTCGGAGGATTCGGTTCGGATGCATTCCGTCGTGCCAGAAATGAAGGTGGCGGTATGACCCAGGATGAATCCCACCTTGCCGCAGCGCAGAATTTCATTATGAACCGGATGTTTACAGAGGCACTACGTACGCTGGAGGATATAGACGACCGGACGGGCAGATGGTATTATCTAAGTGCAGTTGCAAACTTAGGTGCCGGGAATCAGGCAACAGCGATGGAGCATATCGACCGTGCAATCGCGATGGAACCGAACAACATGGAATACAAACAGATGAAGCAGCGGATGCAGGGTGGCAGCAACTGGTATGTACAGCGGGGCATGGGATATGGAATGCCGGATGTGCGTTCCGATAACTGGTGCATGGATATGTGCCTGTTAAATTTGCTCTGTAATTGTTGCACACCATGCTAGAGGAGGGTGCATCCTAAATATGTGCGACGCACATATTTAGGATGCACCCGACGACCTGCCGCCGAGCGAAGCGAGGGGGCACTACCCGTTTATTATAAATATATTTGAAGGGGAGAAACAATGGAGAACATCATTTTAGCATCACAGTCTCCACGCAGACAGGAGATCCTGTCGTTGGGTGGATATGAATATAAAGTATGCGTATCTTCGGCGGAGGAGCAGATTCCACCGGAAGAGTTGGAGAATCTGACACCACAGGAGCTGGTCGAACGGCTGGCGCGCGTGAAGGCAGAAGATGTGTACCGCAGAAACTGCAGTAAGAATATGGAAAAATCAACGACAGATAATCAGGCAGCAGATTCCGTGGAAGAAATCACGGTGATCGGTGCGGATACTGTCGTTGCTGTCGATGGATGTGTGCTTGGAAAACCAAAGACAGAGGATGAGGCGAAGCAGATGCTCGCACGATTGTCCGGGCGGACGCATGATGTATTCACCGGGGTATGTATCCTGTGGGCAAGTCCGGATACACCTGCGGAAATACAGGGAAATACCTTCCACTGTCACACGAAGGTAACATTTTATCCGATGACGGAGGAAGAAATCAACAACTATGTTGCTACGGGCGACTGCATGGATAAGGCAGGTGCCTATGGCATCCAGAGCGGAGCTGCGAAGTATATCCAGGGCATCGAAGGGGATTATCTGAACGTGGTTGGACTGCCTTTGTCAAAAATTTATCACGTTTTGAGCGAAAAATTATCTAATCTTACAATAAGAAAATGTAAAAACGCGTAAAATAAATTATACAAAACGCGAAAAATGACGATTTTTTGTACAAACTATCTAAAAACGAAAATAAAATTTGTACAAAATGCCGTTGCAAAAAAATAAATATGTGCTACACTTATACATGTGGTAACAAGTTGGGTTGTTACTTCATGAATATAGCAGATCGACATCGCAGACAGTACAAGGGGAAGGGTTACGTGAATGCGATGTTGCATATACAAGAGTGTCAGGGCTCGAAGTTATGTGAAGGTCTTGTTACGTGTAGCAAGTAGTGTTTCCTTATGTGGTAAAAGAGAGGGTACCACATAAGGGGATACTATCAATTCAATCATAGGCATTCAGAACAGGAGGTTGCAAAGCATCCTCTTTTTTTCTTGCAGAGAAAAGAATCTGTGCGTATAATATAGATAAATATGGCGAAATTGACAGAGAGGGTAAGGATGTAGAAATGTGGAGTTTTCATACCGTAAAAGTGAAAGATAATAGTCGACGCATGTTTGATCTATGTATGCGTCGTGCACAGAGTATCGGGCGTGCGGATTATGTACGGACAGATGGACGGATGGATCTGGCACATACCTTCCGTACAGATATGCTGCATTTCCTGATATATCTCGCATATTCGGATGGTTCCGTCAACAAAGAAGAAATCAAATACATCAATCTGTTATTCGGAACACAGTTTGATGAGAAGATGATCCGTGATTATGCAGACCGTTGGGGACTTCGGAGTGAGAGCATCCGGGATCATGCGCCACGGTCGTTAAATTCGTTTGTGCGCTCAAATATCGGAGCAGAAACCGGGGAGATATCAGACGGTTATTATGATCTGTTACAGTTGTATGTTACAACCTTTAATTATATTGGAAATGATCTGATTGCATGCAACGAGGAGGTTGCGTCATCAGAGGTTCAGGCATTGTCCTCGTATATTGAATTGATCACAGAGGAAATCAATCGTGTGCGCGGAGATATGGAGGATTACAAGCCGACGATCGCATTTAAGCCCGGAAGCAAGGTTAAGCAGGAGGATAAGCCGGATTATTCGTATTGGTCCGATACGCTTGAGATGCGGCGGACGAAGATCTCTACACCGGAGCGTAAGGAGGAAGACTCGTCGGCAGTAAGTGATACAGACAGCCGGAGAGATATGGACACACCGGAGTATGTACGGGCAGCAGATACAGAAGAAGCTGGAAAGCCATTCCGTATGCGGGTGGAACAACCGGATGCACAGACGCTGCCGGATCAGAAAGAGCGTAAAAAAGAATTTAATACGGAGATGGATATACAGGCATTACTTAAGCAGTTGAACGAGCTGACCGGCATGCAGAGCGTGAAGACGGAGATCAACAATATGATCAATCTGTTGAAGATCTGTAAGATCCGTCAGGAGAATGGATTGCAGACGCCGCCGGTTACAAATCACATGGTGTTTCTTGGCAATCCCGGAACCGGTAAGACAACCGTCGCAAGAATCCTTGCGAAGATCTATCATGGCTTAGGCGTGCTTTCGAAGGGACATCTCGTGGAGGTAGACCGGTCGGGACTTGTCGCCGGCTATATGGGACAGACGAGTGAGAAGGTCACAGAGGTAATCGAGAAGGCGAAGGGCGGCATCTTATTTATTGATGAGGCGTATGCCCTGGCAAACGGACAGCAGGGCGATTTCGGACAGGAAGCAATCGACATCCTGAACAAAGCGATGGAAGATAACCGGGATGATCTGATCGTCATCGCAGCAGGTTATCACGATGAAATGCAGGATTTCTTAGATGCCAATCCGGGTCTTCGTTCCCGTTTCAACCGGACGATTGAATTCCCGAATTATAATGCGGACGAACTGTTAGAGATCATGTGCAACCGGGCGAAGACACTCGATTATACGTTGACGGTGGATGCAGTAAATTATGTGAGAGATATATTTACACATATTCTTGCCTATCCTCCTGAGAATTTTGGTAACGCACGTTCCGTGCGAAACTATCTTGACCGGGTAATACATAATCAGGCGAACCGTCTGATTGCGGAGAATAATTTTAAAGAAGAAGACCTTACACGGCTCACACTGGCAGACGTGCAGTCGGAGACATTAGAGTAATATGTATAAGCAATGGATCAAGGATGAATTGAATGAGTATCTGTGTGACAGGCATGAGATCTGGCATATGCCGGGACATAAGAGAAAGCCATGTTATGGAGATTTCCAGGATGCGGTTCTACGTTGGGATGTCACAGAAGTGCCGGGGACAGATGATCTGTATCTGCCGGAAGGGTTCATCCGAAGGTCGCTGGATATGCTGAAGGAAATCTATCACACCTGCGGAAGCTATTATGTGGTAAATGGCGCAACGGGAGGTATTTTTACAGCGATTCATGCATGTACAAAGCCGGGAGATACGATTTTAATAGCAAGAAACTGCCACAAATCCGTATATAATGCGGCATCTGTCATGCAGCTGCAGACTGTATATGCAGAGCCGGTGTGGAACGAAAAAACAGCGGGAACATATGAATTTACGGAGCTGATAGACGGATATATAGATGCGGACGATGTGGAACGAATCTGCAGGGAACATCCGGAAGTCACAGCGGTCGTTGTGACGTCACCTACCTATGAGGGGGTGATATCTGATATTTCCGGTATTGTGCGGGCGGCACATGCGCATGGGGCGCGTGTGATCGTAGATGAAGCACATGGGGCACATCTCCCATTTCTGAAACCGGAATATTCCGCGATTCATATGGGAGCGGATGTGGTCGTACAGAGTCTGCACAAGACGCTGCCGGCACTGACACAGACAGCTATGCTGCATGTGTGTACAGAGGAACTTGTGGAAGCGGTTGAGCAGTCGCTGGAAATATTTCTGACATCGTCTCCTTCCTATATATTTATGATCAATATGGAGGCTGCAATCTGCTATATGGCGGAGCACACATTTACGGAGTATCAGGAAGCACTGCAGGAATTCCGGAACAATTGCAGCGATTTAAGGAATTTGTCACATATCCGGATTCTGCGGGAAGAATCGGTCAGAGCTGCCGGAGCGTATGGCTGTGATGCCACACGGCTTGTATTTTATACGCAGGAACCAGGACCGAAGCTGCTTGCGATGCTGGCAGACGAGGGAAATATTGTATGCGAGATGGCTGGGAGAAAACATGTTGTACTGATCTCAACCGTCAGGGATAGCAAATGCGACTTTGACCTGTTATATAAGACATTACAACAATCGGATATTCTTCTGAACGGAGCGGGGAACCGGACGGAAGCATATCGCGATGATAGATACAGAGACATCTCCGGTCTGGTTGGGACGCGGGCGAAAGCACCAATCTATGTGTATCCTCCGGGAAGTTATATCGTAAATACCGGAGAGCTTATCACAGAGGAAATCGCAGAAGAACTTCGTTCCTATCAGGCAGCAGGGATTCATATTCGGGGGATTTAAGATACATTGGTTTTTATGAGGGAGGAATTACAATGACGATTATTATGTGTGATGATGACAGGAACGATCTGCGGATGCTGCGTGCGAATGTGGAGCGTTTCGGGGAGAAGCATGCTGTAGATCTGTCGATCATTGAACTCAATGAGCTTCGAAATGTTGCGCAGATTGAGGCACTGCTGGAAAAACAGGAGGTTGATGCGGTTTTTCTGGATATTGATATGCCGTACATATCTGGAGATGATGTCGCAGAAGCATTGGTTGAGAAATATCCAAATCTATGTATTATCTTTTTTACGAACCGGGAAGAAATGGTCTTTGATGTGATACGGTTCAAACCATACCGTTTTATTAAGAAACAGGATACCGCCAAAATCGAAGATGTAATGAATACGCTGGTACAGCGGTCGGAACAGGAAGGACATATCCTGATCGAGAAGGGAAAAGCAGAGCTTGTGAAGGTCCATGTCAGGGAGATTCTGTATATCGAAGCGGTGAATCATCAGATTGTGTACCATATGCAGGAAGAACAGATTATATCAAGAGGAAGTATTGCAAAGCTTGCAAAAGAGTTCGGTAAATTCGGTTTTATCCGGGCGCATATGGGATGTCTGGTCAATATCCGGCATATCAAATACGTGGACAAGAAGAATATACAGATGAACGATGGCACCTGTATCGTGCTTGGAGGAAAGTATAAGGAAGACCTGATGAAAAACTATAAGATTATGTTGGAGCAGATTCGGTATGGACGGTAATGTTGCAGAGATCATAGCAAATTTTATAGATGTAGTATTTCAGTTTGCATTTCTGACAATCGTGTTAGGAAAGCGCAAAAATATGCCCGCATGGGTATTTGGAATTTTGTCGGTGATACTGACGGCAGGAACGACCTGTGCCATGATGATGTTTCAGAATGGTGGCAGGAATATCTTCATCTATATGGTGGTTGGACTTATCTTTGTGTTTGTATTTACGGGAAGAGGGTTCCGGCAGGGAATCTTATATTTTATGATGTGGAATATCCTTCTTATGGCATGCGGACTGATTTATACGGCTGCATATAGCTTTATAAAGCAGAAGGCAGGCGTAAATGTCTGGACAATGACTACATCGGAGCATATCCATTATCTGATGGGAGAGAAGCTGATGCTTTTCCTGCTCATGGTGATTGCAATCGTTCTTCTGAAACGGGTTTATCTGAAATCCGCAATGCCGATTATGAATCTGGTAGTATTTGTTATCAGTATATTGATTGGCATTATTCTCGATATCATGCTCAATTATGAGTATCTCGATAAGCGTGGGAAGTTAGCGATAGAGATTGCGATGGCAGGTATTGTTATAATCAATATTATTGTATATGTAACAACATATAAGCTCAACAAGAGCCAGAAACTTCAGATGGAAAACCAGATGCTTCGTATGGCACAGGAAGGACAGAAGGAAAGCATGGAGAGGATGATGCAGATGCAGGAGAAAAACCGTATCCTGCGACATGATCTGCGGCATTATTTCACGGTCTTTCAGGAGCTGCTTGCAAACGGAAGGATTGACGAGGCGAAGAATTATGTAAGAGAGGTTCTGGATACAAGGCTGCAGCCGGAGGGTGTCTATATGACCGGAGATGAGATATTAGATGCCGTGCTGAATCATTGTGACAGCTGCTGCAGATCGAAAGGAATTGCATTTCATGCGGAAGTGAGTGCACATTTACCGGAAGGACAGATGGAGTTTGCAATCGCGCTTTTGAATCTGCTCGAAAATGCAATTGAAGCCGAAGAGCTCGAGGATGATAAGGAAATCGAGTTGCAGATCTATGAAAGTGCAGGTCTTCTTCTCGTGACGGTGAAGAACCGGATCAGCCGGTCTGTCTTAGAGGAAAATCCGGACATGAAAACAAAAAAGCCAAATTCCAGTCTGCATGGTCTGGGACGAAAAAGTGTCAGACAGCTTGTCCGGGATATGGACGGAGCATACTATGAAGAAGAGAAAAATGGGTATTTTATATCGAATTTAGTCGTATAAATGTAAATCTAGGAAAAAAATCGTGTCAAGTATGCCAAAGGGGTTGCTTTTTTTGAAAAATCAGTTATTGTGTTTGTAAGAGATGAAAACAAGGAGGAAATCCATGGAACGTCTTGCATATGCAATTACTGATTTTTTATTACGACGGCAAGTAATAAAACAAGAAGAATATGAAATCTATTTATATGGATATTCTGTTCTTCTGGAGCAGTTGCTGCAGGTGGCAGGGTTTATCGTGCTGGGGTTTGTATCTGGGAACATTTGGTATACAGCTGAATTTCTGGTTGTATTCCATCTGCTTCGTAGCTCATTTGGTGGATATCACGCAGATACATCCTTACAGTGCCTGTTGCTTAGCTATGGTGGATGGGGAGCTGTGATGTTATGTGCGCATCTATTTGGTACATATAAACAGATTCCACTGACGTTTTGGGTGTTATTGATTCTTGATATGGGGATACTCTGGATATTGGGACCGGTAGCACATGCAAACAAACCGCTTACAAAAAGGCAACGGATCCGGAATAAGCGTATAGGTATGGTGTTGCTGGGGATTGGCGCTTTGTTAGCATTTCTTGGGAGAACTTGTGTTGTTGTTGACATTGTCTATATTGGGACAGTAACCTTTGTGACGGTGTTGGCAATGGTAGGAAAAAGAAAGGTAGGAACAAAGTATGAAGAAGATTGAAAAACTCGTAGCAAAGCTTGGTTACAACACGGCAAAGAAGGCTGTAAACAGTGCATCTCTGTGGCATTGCCATCAGATTAAGGAGCCGGCTGCAGCCCGTGCAAGTCTGCTGAAGGATTCTGCAAAGTAATTAAACATGTAACAGGCCGGGTGGGTGCAGAGATGCATGCCACCCGTTTTTCATGTGATAAGCTGTCATGCAGGATGGATCGCATTTACAGATGTCGTGTAGAAATCGGGTGTATCTGCGTATTTGGCGTCCAATATTTGCAAATTCAAAACCGGTATGATAGAATAAGGCAACTGTGTGAGATGGGAGGACACAGAACTCGAAAGGTAAGAACCTTAGCGCCTGGTCCTGAGGGGACGGAAAAAACTCAGGATGACGAGGAGAAACGTGATCGAAAGATTCGGCGGATGCGTTTCCGCACAAGCTGAGTGCGTATACAGAAAAAAATATGCGGGTAACTGCAAAACAAAGTTCTGTAATCAGTGACAGAGACATAGAAAATTAAAAATAGAATAGAGGTAGATATTATGTGTGGAATTATTGGTTTTACGGGGAATGAACCAGCGAAGGATATTATCATCGGCGGTCTGGAACGGTTGGAGTACCGCGGATATGACAGCGCAGGATTAGCACTATTGTCGAACGATCAGATTCAGGTGCGCAAGCGTACCGGCAAGGTAGAGGAGTTACGGAAGCTCTGCGAGGCAGAGAAAATGCCTGCTACCTGCGGAATTGGTCATACAAGATGGGCAACCCACGGCGGGGTAACGGACGTGAATGCACACCCACACCGTGTCGGAAAGGTCGTACTGATTCACAATGGTATTATCGAGAATTACCGTCAGATCGTGACAGAGTACGGACTTGCGGACCAGCTCGTATCAGAGACAGATTCTGAGGTCGTTGCTGCACTTTTGAATAAGTTCTATGAGGGTGATCCGGTTAAGGCAATCAAGAAGACGGTGAAGGTACTGTCCGGTGCGTTTGCACTTTGTATTATGTTCCAGGATATTCCGGATACGATCTATGCAATCCGGAACGTCAGCCCGATGGTTGCAACGTCCTGTGAGAGAGGTTCGGTGATTGCTTCTGATCTGACCGCATTAATCGAGTTTTCAAAGGAGTATTTCGTAGTACCGGAGTATCACATTCTGACACTCAAAAAGGACGGTATTGATATTGAGGATCTGAAGGGAAACAAAGTAACCCCGCAGATGTTGACTGTAAACTGGGATATCACAAGTGCACAGAAGGGTGGTTACCCATTCTTTATGCTCAAGGAAATCTATGAGCAGCCGGATGCAATCCGCAATACGATTGCACCACGTATCAATCAGGAACTTCCGGATTTCACAGAGGATGGAATTGACGATGCAATATTTAAGGATTGCAAGCGTATTTCGATTGTGGCATGTGGTACAGCGATGCATGCAGGTATGGTTGGAAAGCATCTGATCGAGAAGAAGCTTCGGATTCCGGTGCATGTAGATTGTGCTTCCGAGTTCCGGTATAAAGATCCGATTATCGATGAGGAGACTTTGACAATCGTGCTTTCCCAGTCGGGCGAGACGATTGATACGTTAGAGGCATTGAAGCTTGCGAAAAATCGCGGTTCCAAGGTGCTTTCTATCGTCAATGTGAAGGGAAGCACAATCGCAAGAGAAAGCGATTATGTATTATATACACATGCAGGTCCGGAGATTGCGGTTGCATCGACGAAGGCATATACGGTTCAGGTCGCAGCGATGTATCTGATCGCATGCCGGATCGGACTGGTGAAGGGACTTATCACAGAGCATGATGCAAAACGCTTTATGACAAAGCTTACAAATGCATCAAATATCGTTGAGGAAACTTTGAAATGCGCGGATGATATCAAGCGTGTGGCGGATCATATCAAGTTTGCAACCGATACGTTCTATATCGGAAGAGGTTTGGACTACACGATGAGCTTAGAGGCGGCACTGAAGTTAAAGGAGATTTCTTATGTGCACGCCGAAGCATATGCGGCAGGAGAGCTCAAGCATGGAACAATCGCGTTAATCTCTGAGAATGTTCCGGTTATCGCGCTGGCAACCCAGGAGGATGTCTATGCAAAGGTCATCTCAAATATCCGTGAGGTAAAGGCAAGAGGTGCATATGTGGTGCTTGTCAGCATGGATGAGGAAGTGAATGATCCAAGTATCTGTGACCAGCATATCTGCCTTCCGAAGATGGATAGTGAATTTACATCCTTTGCAACAGCGGTTGTATTGCAGTTAGTTGCATAT
>USFH01000060.1 GCA_900553925.1 uncultured Clostridium sp. | reverse complement strand
TTCCCTGCATGAATTCCAGCAGTTTCTGAAGATTCGCTTCCATCTGACCGTAACCGTTCTGATAGAATGCTTCCTGCTTTTCTTTATCCTGTTCGAACTTGCTGATACTGTCTAACTCCGGACGAAGCACCAGAAGCTTTCCTTCCTTCTCGTAGCGGTCAATCCGGTCTAACTGCTTCGCGTACATCTCTCTCCTACGCATCAGTGTATCATAGAACGCCGGATACTTCTTCTTATATGTCCGCATCAGTACACGAATCTTCCCATAGTTTGTCGGTGCTTCTTCCGGTTTTCTGGTCAGTATACAGACTACCCGGTCGCATCCAACCGTAAATGCCCGCTTCACCGGAATCGAATCTGCCAGACTTCCATCCATATAGTGAAACCCATCTAACTCGACCGGATTACACAGTACCGGAACAGAACACGATGCCTTCACTGCTGTCAGCATACGCTTCTCATCGTCTGTCTTCGCGATATATTCCGCTTTTCCGGTCTCACAGTTTGTCACCACGAGTTCTACTTCCGATGGTGACGCAAGGAATTTCTCAAAATCAAATGGGTACTGCTTGTGCGAAAACTCCATCACCATACGATCTAAATCAAGCATTTTCCTGCTTTTGCGCATCTGCTTGACACCATAATATGCATTTTCACCGCTTGCGGTAATCGTCCATTTGGTACGGCCTTTTTGCCCTGCCAGATAATTAACCGCGTTTCCAGCGCCGGCAGATACTCCTACCACATAATCAAATACTATCTGATTATCCATCAGGCAGTCCAATGCTCCTGCGGTAAAAAGCCCGCGGAACGCACCGCCCTCTAATACAATACCTGTCTTCACGTTTTTCATCTCCTCGGATCTGCTTCCTTTAATTCGTCCAGCTTCTCCTGTATTCTCTTCTTCACCAACTCACATACATCCGGTTTCCGCAACTTCCCATACTCTTCATAAGGAATCTGTGGAAGAAAATGCACCTGTGTCCGGACCCTCTCGAAGGTGTTCGTATCCATCGACCGCCACGAATCGTAAATCACAACCGGTACGATCGGTGTCTTTGATTTTAATGAACACGCAAAACACCCGGACTTAAATTCCTGTAACTCATTTTTATTATCGGTGTAACCACCCTCCGGGAAAATCAAATATGGTTTTCCCTCCTTCACGCGCTCAGAAATCGTCTTCAACGCTCCAATCTGCTGTTTCGGATCCTCGAACGATATCGTGGTTCCCTCCACCAGGCCACATACCTGTCTTGCAACCAGACGGTCTGCGGATTTCTCTTCCCACAACATCGCACACGGCTTTGGATGTGCCAGCATGATGCCAAGTGCATCGTATTTGCCCTGATGGTTCGCATACATGATATAACCACCATCCTGTGGCAGATTCTCCCTGCCATATACATCGGTTTTCGTACGGGCACGCCTGCGCATATGATTCTCGATTTTCATCGCAAATGCATACCGCTGCTGTTCTGTGTATTTTTCTTTGTGTTTTATCATATAATTCGCACGCGGAATATGCGTGGCAACGAACAACGGACTCGTTGCAACAACGAACTTAAATCTCAAATTTTTCAATCTATCTCAACCCTTATCTGCCCATGCCATCCTGCATAGTTCTGTGTCCGCCCGGCTATCACAACATCTTCTTCTTTCGCAGCACGATTGTCACTACAATACAGATGACAAGTGTAAGCACACATATAATCATAAATCCCCATGGTTCCTTTGAAAACGGCATACCATTGCCATTTACATTCATACCATATAATCCCGATATAATCGTCGGTATGGACATGACGATCGTAATCGCAGCCAACAGCTTCATGATGTTGTTCAGACGGTTATCAATGAATGTTGACATCAATTCCCGTGTACCCTTTAAGATATCCCGGTAGATCTGCGTCATCTCTATCGCCTGCAGATTCTCGACAATCACATCATCCAGCAATTCCTGATCCTCCGGGAATTTCCGGATTCCGCTATACCGTGTCAGACGGTCCACAACCATCCGGTTCGCACGCAATGATGTATCAAAATACACCAGGTTGGATTCCATCTCATGCAGGTTGACGATATCGGCATCCTCCGTTGCGCCTCCCATACGTTCCTCCATCTCAAGTCTGCGCCGGTCAATAATCCGAAGATACGACTGATATAACATGCTCGTCCGGTACATAATCTGATAAGTAAAACGCACCTGCTTCTTCGTTGTAAAATCCCGTATATTATTGACAATAAAATGCTTGAGCACCGGTGTCTCCGCCGAACACACCGTGATAATTGCATCGTCCGTCCATACAACCCCCAGCGGGATGGTTGTATATGCCTCCTGATTGTGTCGGATCTCAACCGAAGGAATATCAAATAATATCAAAACATAATCATCGTTGACATCCACACGGGATGACTCCTCATCATCGAGTGCAGCCCGGATATCTGCGAGATCTACATTATATCTTCTTGCAATCTCAAGACTCTCGTCCTGCGTTGGCGCTGTCAGATTGATCCATGTACCTGGCATAAACTCATCAATCTGTCTGAATTTTCCATTCTCTGTAATGTACTTACTGATCATATCCTTCTCGCCTCATTGTCTTCCTTTTTCATGGCAAAAGCCTCACTGTCACATATTTTATCACGACTTTTCCCATTCGGAAACCCCTAAATATATTTCTTTAAATAAATATTCACTCTGCCTTTTCGCGTCTCACTTCCGGCACCGCAATACCGGAACTTTCCGTACCCGCGGACCGAGAAACTATCGCCATCTTTTAAGACCAGACTGTTGCGCTCCTCGATTCTGCCATTCCGTGTAACTTTCTTCGCCCGGAACATATCCAGCGTCTCGTTGCGGGAGCATTTCGTGACGGCTGCAACGATGGCATCAAACCTCGGTGCACTGACGATCACGTGTATATCCTCAAGTACAGGCTTCAGATCCTCGATCTCACCCTCCACGAGAGAGGTTTTCACGTTCGTATGTTTTATCTTTGTCAGTTGCTCCATAATATATGCAGCAATATTCTCCTGGCAGAAAATATATGCCCGCTTTCCATCCTTTACCAGAATATCACCGAGCACAGACCGTTCAATCCCCAAATTCATAAGCGCACCGAGAAAATCGCGATGGCTCAGATCTTCAGCGAATTTGTCCAGTAATGGTTCTACCAGAATAATCGAAATAGGAAACACTCCCGCATACCCAAACAATTCTTCCGAGCCAAACTGCACCATCTGCCGTTCGCACTCTGGCGTTCCGCCGAAGCAGGTCATCCCCACGAAGGAGAAATCCGCCTGCTTCTCATAGACCACCGCAAGCTCTGCAGGTGTCAGGAATCCGGTGTATGTATAAATATTTTGCCTGTATGCGCGCTTCGCCAGGTCCTGCAAACGCGCAATCAATACCTGTTCTTCATTCATAATTCTATCTTACCTGTCACCACGCATAGCCATGATGACCTGCACGCAACATCCACGTCGCTCATCCGCAATCATTCTGTCACGTTCGACTAGCCAAGAATCGCTTTATCATTCGCAAATTCCTCGCCGCTTGCCTCTTCAAACTTGTGAAGCAGATCTGCAACCGTCAGCTTCTTCTTCTCTTCACCACGGATATCGAGAATGATATTGCCATCCATCATCATGATCAGCCGGTTTCCGTGTGCGATTGCATCCTTCATATTATGTGTGATCATCAAAGTTGTAAGGTTGTCACGGTTGACAATCATATCGGTCGTCTGCAATACCTTGGCCGCAGTCTTTGGATCAAGGGCGGCTGTGTGCTCATCGAGGAGCAGGAGCTTCGGCTTCTTCAAGGTTGCCATCAGCAGTGTGAGCGCCTGTCTCTGACCACCGGACAGAAGTCCTACCTTCGATGTCATACGGTCTTCCAAACCAAGTCCCAGTGTAGCCAGCATCTCACGATACTTTGCATGCTCCTTCTTCGTGATTCCGGCTTTCAAAGTACGGCTGTCTCCCCGGCGGAGTGCCAGTGCCAGATTCTCCTGAATCTCCATTGTCGCTGCTGTTCCGGTCATTGGATCCTGGAACACACGGCCGAGATATTTGGCACGCTTATATTCCGGAAGCTTTGTTACATCGGCATCCCCAATCAGGATCTGTCCCTGATCGACCGGCCATACACCGGCGATTGCATTTAACATCGTAGACTTACCGGCTCCGTTTCCACCGATAACGGTTACGAAATCGCCATCTTCCAGCGTCAGATTCAGTCCTCTTAACGCCATTTTCTCATTGACCGTTCCCGCATTGAAGGTCTTATAAATATTCTTCAGCTCTAACATAGTATTTACGCCTCCTTCTTCTCTGCGGTTGCCGCAAGCTTCTTACCCTTGTTGAAATGCTTTCCCTTCCAGTAAGGCACTGCAAGGAATACCGCTACAATAAGCGCCTGGAACAGCTTCAGCAGGTCTGTGTCGACGCCGAGCCAGATAACGATCTGCAGCACGATGAAGTAGATTACACCACCGATTCCGACCGACAGAAGCTTCAATGCGAAGTTCTTGAAGATACGGCTGAATATTGCCTCTCCGATGATAACCGATGCCAGACCGATGACGATCGCGCCTTTACCCATATTGATATCCGCAAATCCCTGATACTGTCCGAGACAAGCAGATGAAAATGCAACCAAACCATTTGAGATCATCAGACCGAGAACCTTGTTGAAGTTCGTGTTGATGCCCTGCGCACGTGCCATGTTCTCGTTACAACCCGTTGCACGAAGCGAGCTTCCAAGCTCTGTACCGAAGAACCAGTACAAAATTCCGATGACAACAATCATAAATATAAATACAACAAAGATAGAATTCTTATAGAATGCAACTCTCTTTATGTAACGCAGAGAAACTACCAGATCGTATTTGTCGACATTGATCGGCTGGTTTGCCTTTCCCATGATCTTCAGGTTCACACCCCACAGACCAAGCTGTGTCAGAATACCTGCTAAGATCGCCGGAATTCCCATCGTCGTGTGGAACAAACCTGTTACAAGTCCCACGAGCATACCGGCAAGTGTCGCGATTGCCATCGCGGCTGCTACATGGTATCCCTTCTGCATCAACATAATACATACGGCTGCACCGGTACACATCGTTCCATCGACAGACAAATCGGCGATGTCCAGAATCCGGAACGTGATGTACACGCCAATCGCCATAATGCCCCAGATCAGACCCTGGGCAATCGCGCCCGGCATGGCATTGAATAAAGCACTTACATCCATTTCTTTCTCTCCTTTATATAACAAAAATCGGGTAGAAAAACTCTACCCGACTACTATACTATAATAATACAGCAAAAATCAAGTAAATACGCTTGTTTTCGCTATGCTTTTCCATTACTCGTTTACGATTACCTCATAATCGTCCGGTACGGTTATACCAAGCTCATCACAGATATCCTTGTTGTACTTCTTCGTAAACTGTGGTGCATACTCGATCGGCATCTCCTCGATCTTAGACTCACCCTTCAGGATCTTCGCTGCCATCTTACCGGTTGCAACACCTAAATCATAGTAGCTGATAGAAAGTGTAGCGACACCGCAGCCCTTACAGATACCTTCCTCACCTGCAACAACCGGAGTCTTTGCCGGCATACAGATATTCTTGATGATCTCTGTATTTGCTGCAACTGTGTTGTCCGTCGGAACATAGATCACATCACTTGCGTTTGCTGCAGATGTAGTAACTGTCGAAAGGTCATTGGAATCTGAGAATGAATAATACTCACATGTATATCCAAGCTTCTCCAAAGCTGCCTTTACCGTATCTACCTGATACTGTGAATTTGCCTCTGCGGAACAATAAAGAAGACCAACCTTCTTTGCATCCGGGAACAACTCCTTGATCATATCTGCCTGGCTCTCCAGTGGTGCAAGATCCGATGTACCGGAAATATTTCTGCCAACTGTACCGTTGAAATCAGAAAGTTCGAGTGCAACACCATACTCTGTTACAGATGTACCAAGAATCGGAATCGTGTCTGTACCGGCTGCGGCTGCCTGTAATGCAGGCGTTGCATTTGCAAGGATCAGATCTACATCGCTGCTCACAAAACCGTTGATGATCGTTGCACATGTATTAGCATCACCCTGTGCGTTCTGCTCATCAAACTTGATTCCGTCTTCACCAAACTCTTCTACCAGAGCATCCTTAAAGCCCTTTGTTGCGGCATCGAGTGCCTCATGCTGTACTAACTGACAGATACCTACAGTATAAGTATCATCCTTCTTGCCGCCACAGGCGCAAAGGGAAAGTGTCATTGCAGCAACAGATGCTACAGCAAGGAATTTCTTGAATTTTCTCATACTTTTCATCCTCCTCATCGATATGGGTGTCTTTGTCCCATCTCTATCTTTTCGTTTCTTTGTTTCTTTCGCACTAATATGTTAACGAGTTAACAGTTTAGTGCAATAAAGTATTTCAGTAACCGATTAAACCACGATTTTTTTTATTTGTCAATATTTTGTAACCTTTTTCCTCTGCCATGTGTATAATCTTTGAAAGGCCTTTTGAAACAAACGGAGGATATGCTATATGAGAATACCAATACGCATATTGATTGACGAATATCAATCTCATTTATACAGGATTGCCTTCAACATATGCAAGAACCGAGAAGATGCCGAGGATATCGTACAGGACACATTTGTGCAATACCATATTGCAAATAAGGAATACGATGACGAGTCGCACATCCGTGCCTGGCTGATGCGTGTTACCATCAACAAATCCAGAAACACACTCCGGTCGTTCTGGCGGAAGCACCGGCAATCCCTGGAATCCTATATGGAAGAGCTGAATTTCCCGGACTCACAGAGTGAAGAATTATTTGAAGCGGTTATGAAGCTTCCTGAAAAACAACGCACCGTGATTCATCTCTTTTATTATGAGGATTATTCCATCAAAGAAATCGCAGATATCCTGAAGCTTAGCGAGAGCAATGTCAAAACCCGCTTAACCCGCGGACGGGCTATGCTGAAGGAACACTTAAAGGAGGCTTGGAATGATGAACAATCATGAGAATTATAAAAAAGCATTTGACGCACTACAGACGGATGCCGAGATCCATTTAAACCGGACAGCCATCCGGCACAGCCGCAACACACGTGTTGTCCGGCGCATATGCTATACTGCCGCATGTCTGGTAATGCTTTTTGCCGCATCGAACGGCATCTGTTACGCAGCGACCGGGAAATCTCTCGTGCACACAATCATTGTTATGGCAGATGGCTCGAATGTGGAGATCTCCGAGGACGACAACTCGGTTACATTTACCATCGAAAAGACAGGGGATCTTTCTTACACGACCGCCGAGAACGGACGCCTGTATCTAAATCTGAATGATGAGAAAACAGACATCACCGATCAGTGCAGCGACACAGACTATTTCCGGAAGGATTACACCGATTCCGAAGGAAATAAGCATGTGCTCATCGCAGGCGGAACCGTGGAAAGCTACGGCTGGGCAGAGTATATCTTCAATGCAGAGGGAAAATATATTTTCAACACGATGAATATCCCAACTGACGAGGCGAATCCGGATGCGACGCCTGTATGGTTTGCGAAAGCTGAAAAAGACCTGGGAGTTGACGCAGACGCTCTGTTAGAGCAGGGCGGTTCCTACAAAATAGATGAAACCGGCATCGAACAGACCGAAACCGTGACAGAATCTGCACAATAATTGATTTTGCCGTTGCAACTACCCCCTGTATCCGCTATAATCAATACAGACTGTTGTGCAAAATATGCAAATAATCATGCATTTTTTGTACGAATTGATTAGCGGCAGGGGGTAATTTTTAATGATAGCAGGAAACGAAGAAATCGAACGTCAGAAAATATTCGGTCGTGACCATTTCGTATACGAAGAGAATTCTTATTTTATCGATGTCAATGATGACTCTGAGCGTATGTGGTTCCAGAACCGGATTGGTGTACCAAACTATAAATGGTTTCAGGAAGGTACCGGTGACAAGCACTGGGTATTGTATAACCCGGTGTGCTTCATGCCGGCAAAGAACTGGAACGGTAAAAAGATTCTGAAATTTAACTACCGGGAATTCAAAGGGGGACGGCTGGAGGTTCCGATCAATGCAAGCAGCTGCTGCGGTATGTTCTCCTGGGTAACGCTTCCGGAGGGCTTCCAGATCGGCGGACTGTTCAATACGCGTGGCATCAAGGATATGAACCTGATGTTCGCAGGCTGTGTTATGCCGAAGGACTTCTCGCTCGGTGACCATTTCCACACGAGGGAAGTCGAAGATATGCGCTATATGTTCTACCAGAGTTCTGTTTCCGAAGCGTTTGATTTCGGTAAGATCTTCGATACATCGCATGTCACAAATATGGAATACATGTTCTCCGAATGCCGTATTCCGGATGGACTGAAATTCCCGGAGCGGTTCCTGACTGCGCAGGTAACGAACATGGATCACATGTTCTACGAAAGTGTCTTCCTGGGCAAAGCGGATTTCGGAGACGGTTTCGTCGTATCGCCGGGCACGAACACGAACGATATGTTCACGGACTGCATGTTCGGGGACGAGAAGATTGACAACAAGTACAACCAGGATTTCAACTATGTGAAATCTCGCCTTAGTTAACGGAATTTGCGTATACTTAAGTGAAACGAAGCACGCTGTATAATTCTTGATACTTCATATCGGAGCCAGAGTATATACGATGTATTGAAACTAAGAAGTACTAAATGTTCTGATTCAAAATACAATACCGAACGCAACCGCCGCCAATTCGCCATCCGTGGCTCAGTGGCGGCTTGTTTGAACATCGTGTTCAAACATTGCTGATAACTCACAGAACATCAAGTACTTCTAAGTTCCAAACATATGTATATTCTCCGGCTCCGATACGAATTTATCAGTATTATACGGCGTGCTTCTGTATTTACTGTATTGGATTATGCAAATTCCTTGCATCTAAGGCTGTACATGAAGGAAATTGTGAAATCCTCAACATAAATTAAGATGCACCACAAATATCTTTATATAATTATCTTTCACAATTTCCGTATCGTTTATTTCACATATTTCCGGTAGAACGTATCGAGTTCGAGCGGCTTGTCGTAGTAGTAGCCCTGGATGCATTCGACGCCTGCGTTTCGTACGATGGAGAGCGCTTCCACTTTCTCGACACCTTCCGCACAGACAGCGATACCAACCTTCTTGCAGTATGTAACGATGAATTCGATCAGCGCTTTGTCCTTCGGTTTCTCCGTGATACTCCGCGTCATCGTGTGGTCGAGCTTCACCATGTCGGCAGGAATGTCTTTGAGTACGGTCAGTGATGCATAGCCGGTTCCGAAGTCGTCAAGCGCGATGCTGATACCCGCATCCTTGAACGTCTGCAGGACATCCGATAGAAATGACGTCTGCTCCACACGGCAGCTCTCCGTCAGTTCCAGCATGACCGCATCATGCGGAAGCCGATAATGATCGAGCCGTTCCACGACATAGCCTAAGAGTTCCGGATCTTTAAACTGTACATAAGACACATTAATCTGCAAGCGTTTCAGTGGCATATGCCCAATCTGTTCCCGCCATTCGGCGAGTGTCTGCAACGACCGGTCGATCACCCATTTTCCAACATGGATGATCTCCTTGGAATTCTCCAGAATCGGAATAAAATCCATCGGACTGATCACACCGAATTCCGGATGGGTGAAACGGAGTAATACTTCCGCTGCATCGCAGATCTCACTTTCCGTCTCCACGATCGGCTGCATTACGATACGAAAGCCCTTACAGCCTTCCTCCACGCATCCCCGGATTGCTTCCTTCAGCCGTGTCATATATTTCTTCTGTGCGAACAATTCCTTGCTGTAGAATACAATATCATCGGAATTCGTCAGCTTTGCATGATCAAGGGCGTAAAACAGATTACTCTGTATCTGGTCTAAGAACTCCCCGTCTTCCGGGAAGAACGCTGCCGCTGCCTTAAACCGCAGATGTACCACCTGACCGGACACGACCAGATTCCGCATAAAGCTGTCTACGAATTTCTTGTATTCTACAATACGCTCCACACCGGCATCCTGCATGACAATCGCAAAGTTCGCCCCGTCCATCCGGAACACATGACAGTTGTGGCGCACACCCTCACGCAGCTTGTCTCCGATCAGGGCAAGTACCTTGTCTCCATAATCATAGCTGTACTCTGCATTGATCCGCTTGAAATTCTCCAGCCCGATCATGAGGATTCCACCCCGCACGCGGTCATCCAGCAGACGGTTTAACTCACCCCGGAACTGATGCACGGTCCACAGGTTCGTGACTGCATCGATCTTTGTCTGATATCCCATATTCGTGACAAGACCACCAAACCACTCTGCTTTTCCATCCGCATCGTAAGTCATGTATCCGCGGCAATTGACCCACACATATTCCCCCTGTGCGTTCTTGATACGGTACTCGCAGTTATGATACGGCGTTACACCATGGAAAAGTTCCATGATATCATCTGTAAACTGTTCCACATCCTCCGGATGAATCCGGCTGACCCACTCCCGCGTGGAATCTCCGAATATCTCCCCCGGTAATCCGAAATATTCCACCGCCGATGCAGACCAGCGGGTTATATCTTCTTTCATGTTGCCATAAAATAAAAAAGTTTTGCCCGGTGCTTTGGATACCAGGTCAAAATAACGTGATTCAAATTCTGACTTGTCCACTCATACACGCTCCTTCCCTCATGCTTTTCATTCTCTTGTGTATGCATATCAGAATGTTTACATTTTTTTCATATTTTTTCTTATTCTATTATATAGGATATTTTCCAAATAGGCAATACATACTGCCAGAATATGAAAACAATCGTGCAAAACCGTTCCATTTCCCTCCGGTTCCTTCCGATACGAGCGATACAGACTGTTGTAGCTTGTCCTGGAGAAGCACTTATCTACCGCAGCCCGCATATTCGGCAGGATTGCAAGCATATCCCGCATATAGATATGCAGCTGTTTCTCATAGCGGATATGCGCGAAGAATCCACCGGTATAACGCATCGTATGCGGATAGGTAAAGCGGTCTGCCAGATAATGTGTCGCCTTCCCCAGCCGGTAATAATCATACACCGACAGCTTCTCCCGTTTCCGCAGCACGCGGTACATCCGGTTGACAAAAAAACGGGAGCCTTCCGCCGTATGTCCACCGATCAGCATACGCCGGTGGTCATTTATCGACAAAGGTCCCGCATCTTTTTGTTGTCTATGGGCGCGTAGCAACTGAAAATATCCGTGGATGTATGAACATTTGTTAACATCCGGCATGATATTTCCAAGTACAAATGCGTATTTTTTGGCTGGTTCTTCTATCTCAAATACACGTGCAAGATAACGCCCTAAGGCAAGATGATCTTTGGTTTGCATAAATCGAATCCCTACTTCTGTTCTTTTATTTCCAGCTCCGGCTGCATCGAAGCAACCTTCGTATTCGCCGGGATGGATGTCGTGACAAAAGAGTTTCCGGCTACGACAGAATTCTCACCGATCACAGTCTCGCCACCTAAGATAGTAGTATTCGCATAAATCACAACATTATTCTCGATCGTCGGATGACGCTTCACACCGGAAAGCAGCTGTCCCTTCCGTGTGGAGAGTGCTCCAAGCGTTACGCCCTGATAGATCTTCACATGATCGCCGATCGTCGTCGTCTCGCCGATGACGATTCCCGTACCATGGTCGATACAGAAATATTCGCCGATCGTCGCACCCGGATTAATGTCGATTCCGGTCAGCCCGTGTGCATATTCCGTCATGATACGCGGAATATACGGTACATTTAACTCATACAGGACATGTGCATACCGATATACAAAAATCGTAAAAATCCCCGGATAAGAGAGGATGATATCCTGGTGGTCCTTCGC
>USFH01000059.1 GCA_900553925.1 uncultured Clostridium sp. | reverse complement strand
TGGCAATATCATATTAACAAGATATTCCCGTCTTTGAAATCTTTTTAATAAATCCCGTTTCATGTTTTGATATTTAGGTTTCTCAAAAGGGTGCTTATTAAGATAGGCTACATATTTCTCATGCCATTCAGGGCTTTCAAAATAGCCGCCATTCATATATTGCGCCTTCGTCTCTTGCGCTTTCATATCTGCTTTGCTTTCTTTACAATACACATAGATTAAATATACAATGAGCATCGGACAAACAATACATGCCGCACACTTTCCAACCATATCTCCTCTGACAAAAAACAGAAATAGTCCCATAAGTACTGTAAAAACGATATATACAACCAACGATTTCTTAGTCATAGCAAATGGAAATTTGTGATTTGTTCTCATGTAATTCTATTCCCCCAACTACGAACTTCTTTCTCTACTTAGCAGGCACACTGCCTCACAATGTTCCGTCCACGGAAACAAATCCACAAGCGCGATTTTCTCCACCTGATACATCCGCTTACTCTTCAGGTATTTCAGATCCCGCGCCAGACTTTCCGGTCCACAGGAGATATACACGATCCGTTTCGGTGCCAGCTTACAGACGGAATCAAAGAACTCCGGTGTGCTGCCACTGCGCGGCGGATCTAAGAATACAACATCCACATCCGTTCCGGCTTCTGCCATGCCAACCATGAATTTCCCGGCATCGCCATCATAGATCCGGACATTCTTACAATCGTTACGCTTCACGTTCGTGATGGCATCCTTCGCGGCTGCCTTGTTCAGTTCGACGCCGATCACCTGCTTTGCATGGTCACTTGCCACGATTCCGATTGTACCCGTTCCGCAGTAGGCGTCCACGACCACCTCTTCGCCGGTAAGGTTTGCATATTCCATCGCCTTGTTATACAGGAGCTCAGTCTGCGCCGGATTCACCTGATAGAAACTTGTCGGCGAGATCTTGAAGGTCTTCCCACATAGCTTATCCTCGATAAATCCTCTGCCGTACAACACCTGATTTCGCTCGCCAAGCACCATGCTCGTATCCTTATCGTTGATATTCTGCACGATCGTCGTGATCTGCGGATGCGCCTTGACAAGTGCCTTCGCAAAATTCTTCTTCGATGGGAAGATCGGCGACGCCGTCACAAGCACAACCATAACTTCTCCGGTCGCATGTCCGGTCCGGATCATCACATGGCGCAGCAATCCATATCCACTATCTTCGTTATAGACGGTAATCTTAAATGAACGCAGCAGCCCTCGGATTGTCTCCACAATCTCCTGTGCCAGACGATTCTCGATCTTACAATCATCCACCGACAGCACCCGGTGCGTTCCTTCTTCATACACCCCCGCCAGAATCTCGCCGTTTCGCTTATAATGAAATGCCGCATTGACCTTGTTCCTGTAATGATATGGTTCTTTCATGCCGATAATTTCATCCACAAAACCATATGGAGCAAGCAGCTTCTTCACCTGATCGGTCTTGATTTTTAACTGCTCTGCATAGGACTTGTCAATATACTGGCATCCGCCGCATTTCTTCGAGATCGGGCAGACACCCTTTTGTTTTACCGACTGCCGCTTACTCTTTCCACTATTATAGTTTCCTATCTTTTTCTCTCCTGCCATATCCGACTCCATCCACTATTTTTCCCGGTAAAAGATCATAACCCCACCAGCTTCGATCGTTCCATTCTGTCCCCATATAAACCGATACTGGTTCCGATCCAGAAAATCCCGGGTTCTCTCATCGTAAAATCCTTCATGCTGCACAACAACCAGAACCGGCAGTTCCTCCTGCATCTGTTCCAGATACTCATCCATGATCTCCGGCATCACCGCACCAATCGGATGTTGATACGAATACTTCGTCGCATGCATCCGCTTCGCATAAACATAGAAGAAGTCCTGATTGCCCCGCACAGAGATCTTATCGTCCTCAGTTGTGTACTGCTCGATCACAGCCCGCACCTGATTGAATACATCACTGATCCCTTTTTCATTCCGCTGCTCGTAATATGCAGGAACCTCCTTGACCAGCCCAATCCAGCCTGGAACGATTATCCCGATGCTCACACAGAGTACAGCAAGCATCCGTAGCACACGCCCGCTGTCGGTCCTTGCGATCTGCTCCAGATCCGCAAATATCAGGCTGATCGGATATATCACTACCGGTATCAACGTCATGCCATAATGTCCAAACGACATGCCTGACATCGATATCAGCACGACTCCGATGACCATATATACGGCATATGTGATATTCACGAATTTGTCCTTCTTCAAATGAAACAGGTTCCCTGCAAATGCAATCAGATATACCGTCGTCCCCATAAATTCGAAGAACACCCTCCATTTATCGGAAAATGGCGACATTCCACCCTCTGCGGAGCTATATTTCATATTAAATACAATGTACGCCTGAATGCAGTCGCCCAGCGCACCATTTACCAAAAGCCAGATCATAACCGGTACAATCAGCACCGCTGCCCCCACCAGAAACCATAGAACGAAACGTCCCAACGTTTTCCAGTCCTTCGCCACGATCGTCTTCACGAAGATCGCAATGCAGAATACAACCCACACTGCAATCATATTCGGGCGCAACAGAAGCACTGCCGCCATCGCCAGTCCCGACACGCCGATGCGCCACGCGGATATCTTATTTTCCAGCAAATATTTTAAGAAAATATATATTCCGACCGCTATGCATGGCATCGCATATTCTTCCGTCAGATTTCCTCCATCAAAATATCCAAACAATAACGTTCCTGCCATAAGAACCGTCAGACAGGAAGATGAAATCCCTGTACGAATCCGTGCAATTCTGTATAACATGAAAAAAGTGAATGTAACCACGATAAACTCGATCACCCACACACCACGAAAATACGAAATCTGATTTCCGAGCCAATTGATCAGATACAGAAGCGGGCCCTTATGATCGAAGGAATCCCTGTAAGGCATATAACCTTTTTCCATCATAAATGCAATCGCCTTGAACACGCTAGAATCCGTCGCCGGTTCCGTTCCATTCCACGGATGTAACGGGCTGTTCAACAAAAAGAAAAACGACACAATGGCACATACAAGCATTGCAATTCCATATTCCACGCGGCTGTTTCCCCCCGCCTTTTTCATCCCTGCTTTCATACGGTCTTCTTCATTCCTTTCTTAAATGTACGGAAATCGCCGAGTGCCTTCCATCCGATCTTCACAATCTTAATGACATTGATCGAATTCTTCCCGGCCTGGCGTGGACGAAACGATATAATACGAAACGTCAACCGTTCTTTATAAAAAGCGAAAAAAGTCGTCAGCATAATATTCGGTATATTATAATCTGGTTCAAACCGATCAATATAGTTTGCCACGACACTTGTTTTCATCAGGCGGAACGGTGCATTTGCATCTGGCACATCCACCTTGAAATATAGCTTCAACAGCTTACACACGACGATCTCCACAAACGCGCGGGATCGTCCGTCTCCCCGGACATTCCGGTGTCCTAAAATCGCATCATACTCCTGCCTGTCATCCCAAAATGATGCGAATTCGTCTGGATTGGTCTGTCCATCCGAATCTGTCTGGAATATGTAATCTGCGCCTTGTTCGATTGCATATTTATACAGTGCGATCAGCTTCGGTCCATGCTGTTTCCCAGTATTACTCAATATCTCCAGCTGCGGGTATTCCTTCTGCAGCCGCTTCAGAATCTCATGTGTGGCATCTGTACTTCCACTATCTGCAACAACCAGACGTGATAATCCGGATTTTCCCTCCAAAACCGGATACCACGCCTGAATTACTGACTCAATATTTTCTTCCTCATTATATGCAGGCATAACCACATATACGGAATTGCTTTCCATCATCCTCTTCCTCCCACGGAAATGTATCCACTTCCGTAATCTACTCCTGCTTCATCTGTCGTTCGGCTTCATTGACACAATTCACTGCATTTAAACATCTTGGATAACCAATGTATGGCAGGCTCTGCGAGATCACACGCATCAGCAATTCCTTGTCATTCCCGATTTTCATGTTGCCCTTTGCATGTGCAACCACCTGCATATCGCAGCCTCCCTGTGAGAATAAGAAACAGAACGTTACCAGTTCCCGTTTTGCAAGCGGCAAACGGCTTCCCGGATAATCATTCCCGAAATAATTCTCCTTCAGCCATTTGTTGATATGGCTGTCCTTCCAGACTTCCTTCATATGCTCCTCGAAGATTCCAGCCTGCTCCGCAAGCTTCTCCTCCTCGGCAGCTTCCGCACCTGCACCGGCAGTCTCCGGCTCATCCGAAGCAGCCTTCTCCAACCGCTCCTGTTTCTTCATGCCAAGGCGTCCCTGCTTGGCTCTTGTCGAATCCAGAAGCGGAAGCTCGATTCCTTTTGCTTCCATAACAACATTCGTCGCAACTAGAAACGGCCAGACTCTTCCCATACCAAGATAGTCTACAGACTGATACACAATCTCCTTAATTACCATCGGTGACAAGCCACTATCCAGTGCCTTCGCCACAATCACCTTATATGCATCCACACCCTGACACCCAATCAGGGATGCGAGAATCGACATATACCGGGTCTCGTCATCCAGCTTCATTCCGTTCTCATTTACAATCTCCGTAAACGCAAACCGCTCGAAGCGCTCCATAAATTCCGCATCTGTCTCATATAAATTCATAGTAACAACTCCTTCCCAAAAACCTATCTCTCATTATTCCATGCTGCCTGTTGGCTCCATGAAATTCTCGTATTATGCCGGTATGTACAGACACATACAGCTATAATGATTATATCACATTTCACACGTAAAAAAAGTATTGCTTTCTCAAACGAAAAAGCAATACTCTGTCCTTTTTATTCAACACCTGCGATACCTTGCGATCGTCCGCAGCATCTTCTCCGTATTTAACGGCTTCGTAAGCTGCTCATTCATTCCCGCAGCTCTGGTTCGATGCACGTCTTCTGCAAATACATTCACACTAAGCGCTACAATCCCTATCGTCCTCGCATCTGCACGTTTCTGCCCGCGGATGATCCGCGAAGCTTCCAATCCATCGATATTCGGCATCATGACATCCATCAATATCACATCATAGGTATTCTCCGGTGCACTAAGATACGCCTCCACAGTCTGATATCCATCCGACACTGCGTGTACCATCGCTCCCGCATCCTCCAGAATGAATTTCACAACATCCCGGTTTATATCATTATCTTCCGCAAGAAGGATCCGCATATTTGTTACATCCGGCTGCACTGTCCCCTTCGGCATATTTCCTTCGATCTCATCGCGCATAACCTTCTCGAAAGGAATCGTGACAGTAAATGTGCTTCCGACATTTTTCCTGCTTTCCACCCGGATATTCCCGTCCATAAGATCAAGAATACTCTTTGCAATCGTCATGCCAAGCCCGGTTCCCTGATAACTGCTTCGTACATCCATCGCTTCCCGCACAAATGGTTCAAAGATATGGTCGATAAACTCAGCCTCCATCCCAACTCCATTGTCTTCGATCGTAAATTCATACACGACACGGGACATATTTCCCATCGCAATGCGGGCTTTGAACTTTACCATGCCCCCATAACGAGTATACTGAATCGCATTTGTAAGTATTTTTTCCAGCATTAGCCGCACATGCACCGGACTTCCATACACGGGGGAATATCTGATATTTTCTGCGACATCCGAAACAACCGTTATTTTCTTTCCTTCTCCACGTGCCTGTGCAAATGCAATCATCTCTGCAATGACATCTGCCATATAAAATTCTTCCTGCACCAGCACAGCTGATCCATCCTGCAGCTTACACATCGCCAGCGCATCACCAAGCAGCTTCATCAGATAATTCGTTTCCGTCGTTGTCTTCATGCGGTTTGCCCGCACGAGCTCTACATCTTCATAACTCCGCTCGCTTATATCCATCATCCCTATGATATCATTTAGCGGCATGCGGATGTCATGCGACATACGGGATAAAAACTCCGACTTCGCAACATGTGCCTTGTGCGCCTCCTCAAACGCCTGTGCCAAAAGCTTCATCTGCCCGTGCTCTTTCTGCATGGTTCTATGATGTTCACGAATATAACTGATATGCGTTCCTGCATCCTGTAACAACTTTGATGCCAGCGGTCCGAACTCTGTTCCCGGATTATCAAGTCCCATAAAACCATTCAGACGATTCTGTGACATGACCGGCACCACAATCGCTGTATGAACACCTCGCATCTGCAGCAATTCATACTCAAAGGGCATTTCATTTTGCACATCATCTATGTTGGCAATCAGTACACTGTCTCCCTGTTCAAATTGTTTTTGCCAGCACGGTATCGTCTGCGCAGAGAGCTTCTGCATCCGTTCCTGCAGGGAATACACGCCCTCTTTGCACCACTCAAACGTGTTCCGATAGCTCCGGTGATCCAGAGATATACAGTCGAAAATATACACACGATCGGACTGCGTATATTCTCCAATCTGCTCAAGTAACTGCGGAATCTGCATATCCAACTGCTGCTCTGACATCGAATGATCCAGTGTCAGAAGCTTTGCAAGCACCGTCTCCATATTCATTATTGTCTGCTTATAATCATCTCTTTTGTCCATGTACATTCTACCCTTATCAAATAAAAAGAAGCATTATACCTACCCTTATATGGCAATACAATGCTTCTGAAATAAACGTTACGTTATACGTCCGTGCAACTGGCTGCCATCTTACAGGCCCTATAGCTTTGCGTCGCAATCTTTCGATTGTTTTGCCAAATATTTACTTACATTATCGAAATAGTAACACATACTATTATTAATTACAATTGTAGAATATTACTAGAATCTTACATCCATTTTTATGAATCTTTAAACATCCGGTAATCATCTATCTGTAATTGCGTTATATATTTCTTATATCCGGCAGGTCCACAGATCACCGATCTGCAGGCCTGCCATCCAAACTAGGAATTATTCTTTTTCTGAGGGTTTTCCTCCTCTTGTAAACCTATAAACATTCTGTTATGATAATTTTAAATCGTCCCCTAAGGGACAAGTCAATGGGAAATTCGATTTTTCCAGACAGGAATCGCGAATAATTCACGTTATCTACAGAAAAGACTTGATTGTATGGGATTGATTATTTGGATTATATTTAGACAGAGATTCGCATCATCAGAGAAAAAAATACCGATTTTATCAGGAGGATTTCTATGAGAAAACAAAGTGAGCATCTATTTAAAATCGGCGAGATTGCCAAGATCTTGGGAGTGACACGGAAGACAATCCTTGTCTATGAAGAGATGGGACTGCTGACACCTGCAGTCAAGGATGAAGCAAGCGGCTACCGCTATTATACTGCGGATAATATGACGCAGATTCGTGCTATCCGCTCGTTACAGACACTGGGACTTTCGCTGGCGGAAATCAGAGAATATTACTATGATACAGAAAACCTTGACCGCTATCTTGACCGCCTCATGAATCTGCGGGCAACCTTGGACCGCAACATCCATCTGCTTCAACTGCGCGCGGCAAAACCGGGAGACTTAAGCGTGCACCGTGTCCGTCTGCCTAGGCAGGTGTGTTTCTGCCGCAGATACCAGTGTACCGATGCGAAGGATGCCGCCATCAAACTGCGGGATACCTATATTGCCGCAGCAAGAACAGGGAAAATGTCCATGGGGAGCCGCATGTTTACTGTACGTGCAGGTTCCTCCTGCAAGGAACTCGATCTGCTATGCTGTATCCCTGTCTCGGAAGATTTTGTGGGAGAAGAGCGGATGGAGTTTGCGGAAATGTCTGCCTTGTGCATCTACTATCGTGGTGCTTACGAAGAAATCAATACCGCGATTGACGCCCTGCTGGCATATATACAGGAAAATAAAATTCAGGCAACCGGCGGATTCCACTGTATCTATCTCGAAGGGCCTCCTAATCGCGGAGACCATACAGAAGACTACATCACGCAGGTTGCCCTGCCCTTCTCAGAGGATCTTGGGGGATATTTATAGATAATTGCTTTTTTACCCAAATCACAACTATCGATCTACTTGATTATTGGGGAGTTTCCTGAATTTTTCAGTTTTCTCCCCAATACCCCGCCGCGCTTTCCGCCTGCTATTGGGGAGTTTCCTGAATTCTTCAATCTCTCCCCTCACATTCCATCTCTTGTTCCTTATTTATCGATTACATCCACCTGGCAGGCACGCATTGTCACAAGTGCTGCCGCATGTGCTTCCGGTGTCACGCCCGCACAACAGCCTGCATCCACGCGCACCGTTGCTTCCGGATACAAGGCTTTCAGTATAAGGGCATTCGACACGACACAGATGTCCGTGCAGACTCCAATCATTTCAATATCCAGATCCGAACCATTCGCAGTCTCACTCGCAAGGACATCCTTCCAGCCTAAGAACCCGAACGTGGGCTTGTCAACGGTCTTATATTCCGAAGTGATTCCATCAGTGAGTTCTGCACAGATCTGCCATCCATCCGTCCCTTTAATACAATGCGGAACCGGCAGATGTTTTCCCTCGTTCGTCTGCATATAATCTTCTCCATGTGTATCCCGCGTGAAAATAATCTCCTTACCAGCACGATCATACGCCTCGATTTTTTCCTTTACTTTCGGCAGAATCGCCTGTGCTTCCGCTGACGCAAGTGCACCTGTTACAAAATCTTTCTGCATATCTACTACAATTAAAATGTTTCGCATCTGTGGACCTCCTTTTCCTACACCTCACGGTGATCGATCACACGCTTCGCCTTCTTCTCTGTTCGCGGCAATGTGCCAACCGGCACAACATTGATCTTCGGTGTAACACTCATCTTCGACTTGAACAGATTCTTGATCGTCCGACCTGTCTGCTCGAAGTCCACACGGCCTTCCGCCTCAACAGTCACCATGATAATATCACGGTTATGTGCTTCATCATGTGCGATATTAATGTTATATTCGCTCGATACACCATCCACCATGCCAAGGATTTCTTCTACCTGACTTGGGAACATATTGACACCATGTACCTTGAACATATCATCGCTACGTCCCTTAATTATATCAAGACGCGGATATTTGTTTCCACATGCACATTCACCCGGAATAATTCTGGAGATATCATGTGTCCGGAATCGCAGAAGCGGTGCGCCTTCCTTGACAAGTGTTGTTATAACAATCTCTCCTTCTTCTCCGTCCGGTACCGGCTGAAGTGTCTTCGGATCAACAATCTCAATATATACATAATCATCCCAATAATGCATACCCGAATTTTCATCACAGCTGATTCCGATGCCCGGTCCATAAATCTCCGTCAGTCCATAGATATCATAAAGAGAAACTCCAAGCTCCCTTTTAATATATTCCCGCATCTTCTCACTCCAGCGCTCGGAACCAAAAATACCTTTCTTCAGATACAGTTGATCGCGGATTCCTCTTTTATTGATTTCCTCCGCCAGAAGCAAAGCATACGAAGATGTCGCAGTAAGGACGGTCGATTTCAGATCCAACATCATCTGAATCTGCTTATCTGTATTCCCCGGTCCCATCGGAATTGCCATTGCGCCAAGCTTCTCACAGCCTGCCTGGAAACCGATTCCCGCCGTCCACAGACCATAACCGGCTGTAATCTGAATATGGTCTTTGTTTGTGATACCTGCTGTTTCATAGCAGCGTGCAAACATAATCGCCCAGTCATCCACATCCTTTGCTGTATAAGGAATGATGACCGGCTTACCTGTCGTACCGGACGAAGAATGGATTCGTACCACCTCCTCATCCGGTACCGCCTGAATCCCAAGCGGATACGCATTTCGAAGGTCCGCCTTGCTGGAGAACGGAAGCTGCTCGAACTCCTCCTGACTTGAAACACCTGTGATGCCTGCTTCTTTATAAATTCTGCCATAATAACTGTCTGTCTGGATCAGACGCTTAATCTGCGCGTCTACCTGCGACAACTGTAACTCTGTTAATTTCATAGTTGGTTCCTCCTCCAAATACGATTTATAATATCGACTGATGATACGTTATTTTCTCTATCACAACGTTTTTCCGCTTCCCACTTCAACACCTGCGTAAAATGCCGCTTTGTTTGTCTCTACATATTTCGCCGGCACGCGTCTTTCAAGCTCTGCGAGCACGGTTTCCTTGCTGATTCCAAGCCGTCCGCTTCCAACTGCCACGCCCAGGATGGCAATGTTGAAATATCGCGACGAGCCAAACGGTGCACAGATTTTCTCTGCATCGATTACGATACAGCTGCATTTCTTCTGCAGATATGCAATCATCTCTGTGCCGTCGTACCCGGTATCCTGCAAAGATTCTGTCACCGGTTTTACCGGTACACGATTCACGATCACGATTCCATCCTTTTTCAGATACCCTAAGTTCCGCACAGCCTCCGCCGGCTCAAACGCCAGAATCATATCTGCTGCCCCCTGTGGGATCAGCGGTGCATACGCCTCCCCGATACGCACATGGCTCGTCACCGAACCACCTCGCTGTGCCATACCGATCGTCTCTGCCGAATGAACTGCCGAGCCTTCATCCATCGCAGATGCCGCAATAATTTTGGATGCCAGCACGGTTCCCTGTCCGCCGACACCACAGATCAATATATCTTTCTTCATGATGTGGCACCTCCTTTTGCTGATGATTCCTGTTCCCCGCCATCAATGGCGTGAACCGGGCAGATCTGGCTACACAGGCCGCAGCCGGTACATAAGTTTTCATCGATCGTCACATTTCCATCTACGGTAATAAGTGCCGGACAGCCGATCTCACGGATGCATTTCTTACAATTGATGCACTGCTCCGAGATCCGGCATTTGCCGTCTGGCTTGGAAATCGCGATACAAGGCGACTTGAAGATAATCGCTTTCACGCCCGGAAGCGTGGCACATTCCTGCACAGCAGCCACCGACGCATCAAGGTCTAATGGATTAACCGTCACGATCATATGTACTCCGATTCCTTCCAACACCTTCGCAATATCTACCTTGTCCACGAACTGTCCCATCATATTCCGTCCGATTCCCGGATGCGGCTGATGACCGGTCATCGCCGTTGTCGAATTATCCAGCACGCAGAGAATCATATCTGCGTTATTGTACACCGCATTTACGACACCCGTCATACCCGATGCGAAAAACGTCGAATCGCCCACGAATCCGAAGCATGTGCCTTCCCCGTCAATCCAGTGGAAGCCCTGCGCCATCGTGATTCCGGCACCCATGCAGAGACACGTATCAACCATATCAAGCGGCATCGCATTTCCGAGTGTATAACATCCGATATCGCCACAGAAATACGCTTTCTTTCCCTTCATCGCCTGCTTCACTGCATAGAAGGATGCGCGATGCGGACAACCTGCGCAAAGTACCGGCGGACGCATCGGAAGAGATGGTGCATCGCTGTCATCATACCCACGCGCGAGCTTCTCCGTCCCAAGGAACTCACTCAGAATATCTGCAACCAGATTCGAACTGTTCTCGCCACTTGCCGGCACCTTTCCGTCTAATTTTCCTGACACCTTGATGGCAAGCGCGTGCTTCCCGACAAGCTTCAGAATCTGTTCTTCAATATATGGACTAAGCTCCTCCACACAGAGCAGTTCCTCCACACCCTCGAGTGCCTGAAGCAGGAAATCCTCCGGCAAAGGGTACGCAGTCGCAAGCTTGATGAGCTTGATGTCCGTGTGGTCTTTCAGATATTCCTTCGCATAGGCATAGCTGATTCCTGACGTAATTACTGCCTTCTTAGAATTTCCGCCTTCCACACGATTCCATTTATATGTAGAAAAATCTTTTCCGATTTCAACATTCCGCTGCTCGATCATCGCATGATTCATGTAGGATAACCGCGGGAAGATGACCCATTTCTTTGAATCCTTCACGAAGCCATCATATGCTTTTGGTCCATTATTAACCGGATTCTCAATCGACGCATACGCATGGCAGACACGTGTCGTCGGACGGAACAGAACCGGTGTTCTATATTTCTCCGAATATGAAAATGCATCCTGTATCATCTCAT
>USFH01000058.1 GCA_900553925.1 uncultured Clostridium sp. | reverse complement strand
CCCTATGCAAAATACATTTTTTTCCTGCCAAATTTGTGATTTTCAAAACTTTCTTAGCAAGTTCTTCATATTCCTCATGGGATAAATCTTTTTCCCGCAAAAGGATGGCATTATATTCATCGCCTTGTGCAATCTGCCGGATTCTTTCCAGGAAATCCCCCTCACACAGATGACGGTTTGTTACTGCTATTCTATACATATATATAATCACTCATAACCGGTTGAAGTCCATGCTCCAAAATCGCATCATAAACTTCCTGCACATTTCTGGTGTCATCAATTTCAAACTGTTCGTCGCCCTGCTCTTCTCCGCTTCTGCCACCGATTCCGACATCCACACCGGCAGATATCTTCGTTGCACAAATTTGAATCAGATTATCACGGACACGCTTACATTCACGAGTTGAAACCGTAATGGATGCAAACGGCAAAAGCAGACGGTAAGCACACACAACCTGTAACAACTGCGCTTCATGCACATCCATCGGATTAATTCTATCATTATTAATAATCGGGCGAAGTCTTGGACAGGAAAATGCAATTTCTGCCTGTGGATATTTCCGCTGCAATAAATAGGCATGAATTCCTGTTGCAAATGCATCTTTTCTAAAATCATCAAGGCCTAACAAAGCAGCAAAACCAACCCCTCGCATACCACCCTTTAATGCACGTTCCTGTGCATTTAATCGATATGGAAAAATACGTTTTTTACCTGCCAGATGAAGCGTTTCATATTTGTCCGAATTATAGGTCTCCTGAAATACGGTAACATAATCGGCACCACATTCATGCCAGTACGCATAGTTCTCAGAATTTGTCGGATATACCTCCAAGCCAATCACCTTGAAATATTTTCTTGCAATCTTACAAGCCTCACCAATGTATTTTACATCCGACATTTTCTCGCTCTCACCGGTCAAAATCAAAATTTCCTGCAAACCGGATTTTGCAATTTCAACCATTTCACGTTCAATTCCCTCGGCATCAAGTTTCGCACGACGGATCTTATTATGGCAGTTAAAACCACAGTAAATACAATAATTCTCACAGTAATTTGCAATATAAAGCGGTGTAAACATCATAATGGAATTACCAAAATGTTTCCTTGTCTCCTTCTGTGCCATCTGTGCAATTTCTTCCAAAAAAGGAAGGGCAGCCGGTGACAAAAGTGCTGCAAAATCTTCGGGTGTACGATTGTCTTTATAAATCGCGCGGCGGACATCCGCAGCCGTATAAGAATCATAATCGTAAGCATTCATTGCCTCCACAACCGTTTTATCAACATCGGAATCCAAAACTTCCATTCCCTCTAAATATGTCATGTGGTCAATTCGGTTTTCCTTCATATCTTCCAGAATTGTCTCACTCAATATACTCTCATTTACTTTATCCATGTCGTCCTCCAACTATCTTTATTTCGTTTTGAAACTGCCATCCTGAATATAGCCGGTCAGCGGTGAAGATGCACTTGCACCACGCTCAATCGTTCTTCCAAGTCCGGAAAGGTACGCACTTCTGCCCGCTTCGATTGCTTTCTTAAATGCTTCCGCCATCGCCGGTACATCTCCTGCTGTTGCGATTGCCGTATTTGCCATCACTGCAGCTGCACCCATTTCCATTGCTTCACAAGCCTGTGAAGGGCGGCCGATGCCGGCATCGACGATGATCGGAAGATCAATCTCATCAATCAGAATCTGGATGAAATCCTTCGTTGCAAGTCCCTTGTTGGAACCGATCGGCGATGCGAGCGGCATGATACAGGCGGCGCCTGCATTTTCCAGATCACGGGCAACATTTAAGTCCGGGTACATGTAAGGCATAACGACGAAGCCTTCGCTCGCGAGCACTTCGGTTGCTTTGACTGTCTCCTGATTGTCAGGAAGCAGGTATTTGGAATCACGCATGATTTCGACCTTGACGAAATCGGTGCCGGCCATTTTCCGTGCCAGACATGCGATACGGATTGCTTCCTCTGCATTTCTTGCGCCGGATGTGTTCGGCAGCAGTGTCACGTTCTTCGGGATAAAATCCAGAATGTTCTCTTCCGGTCTGGTATTGGCACGGCGCAGGGCAAGTGTGACGATTTCAGCGTCGGCATATTCGACTGCCGCGCGGATCAGGTGGGAATTGTATTTTCCGGAACCCAAGATAAAGCGGGAATGAAACTCATGTCCGCCAAGCATGAAAACATCGCTGTTATTCTCCATAATAAAGACCTCCGATTTATAAAATGTAGTATTGGTTGTACCTGCATTAGTTAGATAAAACAATAATGCAGATATCAGTAATATCAAAAAAGCCACGCGAAAAACCACACCCGTGGTGGTGTGCCCCTTCGCGCAGCCATATATGACAAACACTCTGCCATTTATTATAGACATTATACGTGATATGTCAAGTTTAGAAAATGAGTTTTCCACAGGTCGTATGAGAAAATATGCATGCCGCAGGCAGCATGAAAAATATGTATACCCTTGGGAGAAATTGGAAACAATACTGATACCACTGAAAAAAGCCAGTGGCAGGAATCCTGTATATAAATACAGAATAGCAGAAGGGGAATGATTATGACAACGAAAAAGAAATTATATATTCTGATACTTATCTGGGCCGCAGTTGCCCTGCAGATCTTCATAACGAAGCATATCGACCGGGAGGGTGAGCTCGTTGCGCAGGTCATGAGTGATGGCGTGGAAAATGTGACAAGTGCGGAGGTAAAACTCTATGCACATTATGCGGATGCGAACCTGACGGATCAAGCGAAGGAACGGCTGCTGATCCGGCTTGGAGAGAAGCTTGGGATCAATTCCGGGTATGAGATAAGCCAGCATGCAGAGGAGGAAAATACGTCCGCCTTATACATCAAGAAGGGAGAAAATGGCGATACAACGATACGCCTGATCTCCATGGAGCAGACGATGGCAGATGGCTCGTCTGTGTGCGAGAACTATTTGATGACAGAGATTGTGTTGAAGAACCGCTCGCAGGAAGAAATCTATCAATGCAAATCGCTCTTAGAGAAGATCTATTCAGATCTCGGCATGGATGCGAGCAGCAATCTGTATCTGTGCAGCCAGCAGAAAGGGCGCATGACGGAGGATGAGATGCAGGCGGTTACGACAGAATTCTTAGAGACGATGCATGCGAAGAAGCGTGATGTGATCGAGCTGCAGGACACGCTGTGTATCTACGGATATAGCGATAACGTTCCGGAATATGTCTATCAGAACGATCAGAAGGTGAATGTGAACATTGCATTTTCTTATGATGAAGCGGAAGATATCACGTATATTCACCGGGGACTGCCATTTATCGATAAATCATTCTAAATATACGACGCGCTGTTTGCAGAAAAAAAGATGTATCGTATTTATAATTCTACACGATGGTCAGTTCAAGAATTGTAAATATGATACACCTGTATTATTCGTCAGTATTGCGTGCCTTATATATTCGCGTTGAAATTAATTTTTTGACCAATAATTAGTAGGAAATAATCTCGTATCCGTTCTCGGTAACAAGTACCTGAATCTCCCACTGTGCAGATGGAAGGCCGTCTTCTGTATAAACCTCCCAGTCGTTTTCTTCGTCGACGAAGATGTCCGGCTTGCCCATGTTGACCATCGGCTCGATCGTGAACATGAAGCCCGGAACCATAAGCATCTCGGTACCGGCTTTGGAGTTGTAGCTGACCCAAGGCTCTTCGTGGAACTCGATGCCGACACCGTGACCGCCGATCTCACGGACAACGGAATATCCGTTTGCGTAGACGTGGTCGTGTACGGCCTGACCCATGTCACCGAGGAAGCCCCACGGCTTTACCTGCTCGAGACCTTTCATCATTGCTTCCTTCGTTACATCCACGAGCTTCTTCTTCTCCGGGCTGACATCTCCGATACAGAACATACGGGATGAATCCGAGAAATAGCCGTTCAGGATCGTAGAGCAGTCCACGTTGATGATATCACCGGATTTCAAGATAACATCCGGCGATGGGAATCCGTGGCATACCTGATCGTTGACGGAGGTACATACACTGTATGGAAATCCCTCGTAGTTTAAAGGTGCCGGAATATCACCCATATCGGTTGTCATATCATAGACAAGCTTATCAATTTCGGAGGTAGGCATACCTTCATGAATCGTCTTCTGGATTTCGTCGAGTACGGCAATGTTGATCTTCGCACTCTCCTTGATCTTCTCGATCTGCTCTGCATTTTTTATCAGATTATGGGTTGGAACGATGTGTCCCTGATGTGCGATCTTAGCAATCTTATCATCAAAAGCTTCATGGCAGACTTTGTATTTTCTGCCGCTGCCACACCAGCAGGGATCGTTACGGTTAATTTTCTTTGACATGATTACGCCTCTTATATTCATATTTGTGGTTTTACGCATAGGGCAGAAAAAACCACATATATTTTAGCAAAATAGTTTCATTTGCGCAACCTGCGTAGATGAAACGTTTTATCATCTGCAAGACTATGTGATAGAAAGCGGATGAAGAAATGGGGGATTATGGAGGATTGTAGTGAGAAAACATTGAATAAGTGGAAAAGCAGGAGGCAGATCATGATATTGGTTTTGGTTGCGCTTGCGTGTGTGTCGTCCGGATGCCGGAAGGAGGCGGCGCGGGAGCGGCAGGAGCTTGATTTTACCGTGTGTGCGCAGACGGAGCTGCCGGACGACCTGCGCGGGCTTATAGAGGAGAAGAAGCTTCATGCTTTTCAACTAAGTTACACGACGAAGGAGCATCTGTATATCGTTGTGGGATATGGTGAGCATGACCGGACGAATCTGTGCGTGGTGGTGGAAGAGCTGTACAAGACAGACCGGGCAATCTATGTGAAGACGGACCTGAAGACGATAGAATCGATGGAACAGGATCAGGGAGACGGGCAGTCCGACGAGGCATCCCGGATCGACGCAGAACCATCCATGTATCCTTATATTGTCATCCGGCTGCCGCGGATGGATCTGCCGGTGCTGAATGTGTCGTAATAACCATCCTATTGCGGACATACACAATGGAGCCGCCAGGTAATACGGGATAATAAATCATGTTCATGCCGCGGATATGAATTGTCATAGAAAATGCAAATAATTTTCATAAAAACAGATGCGGTGGAATACATATAAACAGAGGCTATGAATGTATATTGGTGTGGAGGGGCTATGGAATTTTCAAAGAAAGAAATACATACAAGCGTGTTGACACAGTCAAAATATTCACAGATCACCGTGGATGATGATTTCACAATCCCGGATGGTAAGGGAGATATGGAGAAGCTGGTTGCAAAAGAAGGACATATTATTCTGGAGTCTATGGTGCCGGAGGATGGGAAGGTGCGCATCGAAGGATTTGTGTGCGTGCGTGTGCTGTATCGGACCGGCGGAGAGATTCCGCGATTGTGCGAATTCCAGAGTGAGATTCCGTTCGAGGACGTTGTAACGTGTGACGGAGTGACCTCTGCAAGCCAGGTGGACTGCCATAGTCAGCTGGAGGATCTGACCGTGACGATGATCAACCCGCGCAAGCTTGAGGTGCGGGGATTGATCGGGAATCAGGTGAATGTCTATGAAGATATGTATATGGAGGCGGCGACTGGGATCGCGCAGGGCGAGGGTGTCGACTGCCAGTACGGGGAGCTGAATTTCAGCCAGGTCGTGCAGTCGAAAAGAGATGTTTTAAAGATCCGGGAAGAACTGGAGATTCCGCAGAACAAACCGAATATCCAGGAGGTTTTGTGGCAGTGTGTGGCGCTTCGGAATATGGAGTCGAAGGCGGGGGATGAGACACTTATCATCCGCGGGGAGATCGAGATATTTATCCTGTATAAGGGTGGCGAGGAGCGTCTGCCGGTGCAGTCGATCTTCTCGGTACGGTCGCTGTACCGCGAGATTCCTTGTGCCGGTGCGAAAGAAGGCATGGTGATTGATGTCGACTATATGCTTGGAAAAGGTGACATCACTGTGCGTCAGGATGCGGATGGGGAAGACCGGGTATTTGGCTGTGACTATAATGTTGACCTGTGTATCAAGCTGTATGAGGATTGTTCCTGCCGTATGCTGACCGATGTGTATTCGCCGAGTGCGGATCTGGTGCCGAAATATGAGGTGCTCGATTACGAGACGCTGCTGCTCAAGAACGCCGCGAAAGCAAAAGTCAGTGCAAGGAAGCAGGTCGGTGGCGACAAGACGAAGCTTCTGCAGATCTGTCATGTGTATGGGGATGTTGATATCGACGATGTGACGGTGGATGAGACCGGAACGAATATCTCCGGCGTTGTGAAATGCAATGTCCTGTATATCGCAACCGGAGATGATCCGATGAGCTGTGTGGATGTGGAGATTCCATTTACATATACGGCGGACACCGTGCCGCTCTCCGCAGAGGATTCCATCCGGATCCATCCGTGCTTAGACCAGTTAAATGCATCGCTGCTTAATAGCGAAGAGATGGAGATCAAGGCGCAGGTAAACCTGAATATCACGGTCTTTGCGAAGGGAGAAAGCCAGGTGATAACCGAGCTTACCGTCCAGCCGATCGACGAGGCAAAGAAGGCGGCACAGCCGGGAATCGTCGGATATGTGGTGCAGCCGGGCGATACGATCTGGACGATCGCAAAGAAATACTATGCGTCGATCGACTCGATCAAGCAGTTAAATGAACTGGAATCGGAGCAGATTTCTGCCGGAGACCGGCTACTGATCGTGAAATCCTAGCGCATAGAGAGCCATGCAAAATAGAATCTGAAACCATAGAAATCCATGCTGCTTATGCGGCATGGATTTTGTTCGTACAGGGAACTCGCTGGTGGGGAAATGTCAGCATATGTCCGATAATCATATATTGTTATATCCGATGATAAGTGTAACAAATAGATTGAGAAGCGCTGTCTGTATTGGTATAATAAACACAGCTTACGGAAATGAATAATTGTGATTTGAACGCCGGTAGCAGTCAAATAAGTATAATAGATATAACTTACGGAAACGGTAGGAGAAGCAGGAAAGAGAGGCTGTCGAGGGTGAAGATATTAACGAGAAATGCATATGCAAAGGTGAATCTGGCGCTGGATGTTCTGCGCAGACGCGAAGATGGGTATCACGATGTCTGCATGATCATGCAGAACCTTAGCTTGTATGATACATTGACATTTACGATGAAGGAGGCGGATACGCTTGCAATCACGCTGTCGTGTGACAAAGAGTTTGTTCCATGTGATGAGAAAAATCTCGTCTATAAGGCGGTTGCGCTGATGGGCAAGACGTATCATCTGACCGGCAAGATTCATGTGGATCTCACAAAGCGGATACCGGTGGAAGCCGGTATGGCGGGTGGCAGTACGGACTGCGCCGCTGCATTTCATGCGATGCGGGAGCTGTATGGACTGGATGTGACAACTGCAGAGCTGATGAAGCTTGGCGTTACACTTGGCGCGGATGTGCCGTATTGTATCCTGGCGAAGACCGCGCTTTCCGAGGGCATCGGCGAAGTGCTGACAGAGGTTGCGCCGCTTCCGGACTGTTACGTTGTTGTGGCGAAACCGAAGGTATCGGTCAGCACAAAGATGGTATATGAGAACCTGCATGCGAACGAGCTGGAACATCACCCGGATGTCGCAGGCATGGTAGATGCTTTGAAGCTGGGGGATCTGGCAGGTGTGGCCGACCGCATGGAAAATGTGCTGGAGACAGTGACAACGAAGCTGTATCCGCAGATTGAAGAGATCAAGCAGACGATGAAGGAGGCTGGCGCGGAGAATGCAATCATGAGCGGCAGTGGACCGACGGTGTTTGGTTTATATACAGAGAAAGCGACTGCAGAGCAGGCGGCAGAGAAGATCCGGCAGCAGTATGGACTTTCTGAGGTATATGTGACACAGCCGTGTTAGAAGAATCTGTGAATTACAGCAGAGATAGCCGCTTCTTGAGAAAAATACTCTGATAGAAATGAAAAATCTGCTTGAAATATTTGGTTATGCATAGTAATGTATATTGTATACACGATGAGATTATTTGCGATGTATATGGGGAACGAAGAAGGTAATGGAAATCTGAATGGATAAGTTTTGTCAGGATGGCAAGGAGGTAGCGGATATGAAATTAGATATGAATATCGATGAGTATCTTCCACTTCGGGAGGTTGTATTTCATACATTGCGCAAGGCAATCATACAGGGTGAGTTACAGCCGGGCGAACGATTGATGGAGGTTACGCTCGCGAATAAGCTGGGCGTCAGCCGGACACCGGTGCGTGAGGCGATCCGGATGCTGGAGCTGGAAGGTCTGGTAGTCATGGTGCCACGAAAAGGTGCGGAGGTCGCGAAGATCACAGTGAAGGATCTGAAGGATGCTTTGGAGGTGCGTATGACGATCGATTCGCTATCGGTCAAGCTTGCGTGTGAGCGGATCGATGAAGAGGAGAAGGTCGAGATCCGACAGGCGTGCGTGGCGTTCCGGGAAGCTGTGAAATCAAAGGATGTGAAGGCAATCGTAGAAGGCGATGAGCGATTCCACAATACGATCTACCGTGCGTCGAAGAATCAGAAGCTGATCACGATCGCGATGAATCTGCGGGAGCAGGTGTACCGATATCGCTTTGAATATGTGAAGGATTTCTCGTATCACGAGAATCTGATCCGGGAGCATGACCAGATTACGGAGGCGATCTTAGCGGGCGATGTAGAGACCGCGCAGAAGATCATGAAGGAACATATTTATAATCAGGAGCAGATCGTGATCCGGAATCTGCAGAAGGAAGTATAAGTAAACAGAAAAACATGAGAGAGGTGCAGAGCACCTCTTTTTTTGTTATGGCGATGCAAAAGCTGCATCTGATCATGCAAAAACAGACCGACCGATTGTAATAAACAAAGAATTATGCAAAACTTACGGTTAACGGAAAAAATCTTCGATTCGCGGAAAATGAATCGAAAGCTGTTATGCAGATGGTAGAATGAAAAAAATCACATTAGAAAGAGGTAACAAAATGAGTGAAGAAAAACTATTTGATGTGAATGGGGTGCAGAGTCAATGGGAGACTCCTGTAGGAGCACAGGATATGAAGCTGTACAGTTATGAACCAAGAACGATACGGAATATGTCGGTTCCGGGATCTCTGGTATGGATTGTGCTGTTGATCGGATCAATCGCTGGACTGGCGTACTCGGCGTGGATGGGAATAACCGGTGATTATGAGAATGGTAAACTGAACACCTGGCTGGGACTTGTATGTTTCGTGCTGATGTTCGGCTGTCTGCTTTTTAAGACGGATTATAAGCGGAGACTTCGCACGTATACGGATGTGCTGCATGCTGTGCTGATAGACAAGGCGAATCATGCATATGTTGTACATCTGAACGAGGATGCCTTCTTAGAGGCAACCGGATTATCCGGATACAAGGTGCAGCAGGTGGCATCACAGGGACCAAATATGACGAATATTGGGCGGGCGATGGATAGTCGTGACATGGAACTGAAAGCTGTAAAGATGATCCAGCGCAAGGATTTCCTGTTGAAGCGCATCCGTGAGACCCCGTTATTTCAGGAGACAATGCAGAATGGCAAATTCGCGACATTTGCATTGCCGGTGGAGAAGGTATTGAAGGTGAATAATCCCGGTGGCTGGTTCTCGGTTACATACGCATATAGATGGAATGGCGGCGAATATACGGATTCGGTCCGGTTCTATCATTCAATGGACAACTACAAGGAATTGCTGGAGTATTTTAAGAATCGGTATGAAAATGAGCATCAGGCGTAGAGGGGCGTGATCTGGAACCGGAATACCAAGGAGATGCAGCAGATAATCTCTTATCGGTAAAGCTGCGAATACGGAGGATAAAACGAAATGAACCGTTTGTATAGAACAATATTATGCATATTATGCATCATGTTACTTGCCGGCTGTTCCTTCACAGAAGAAAAAGGGGAGTACATGTCATGCTTAAAGTTAAAAAGAGGAAAGACGGTCAATATAGAATTTTCTTTGGGAGCGCATGCTGGGCAGACAGCAGAGGAAGCAGGGCAGATGATGAAAGATCAAAAACGTTGTGTAGATGCGTGGGTCAATGAGGAAGGACGTTGTGTACTGAAGTTTAACCGGGAGCAATTGAAAGCGGAATATGACAAAACGGTTGGTGATATAAAAACTGCGATAAAGCAAGCAGATAAGCCTGTTGAAGTGAATTATGATTGTAATGAAATCACCTATTATGCGGATGATTCAACAGAGCTTATGGATTTTGCTTATACACATGTGGTGTTGGTTGGAGCATGTAAGGCAATTCAGGCATATGCCGGGATTCCGTATGATGAACGTGAACTAACAATAAAATTTATCTATCAGCCAACCGGGGAAGTTATGTTTGATCTGCATATATCTAAGGATAATCCCAAAGCATCGGTTGAGGAAGAAGAATTCGAGGAAAAGCTGAAAGAAATGAAACAAGGAGAACACAAATGACACATGATATGGCAGTTGGATTTAAAGTTGGATTTTTTTGGTATCAAATAGGTAGTGGCGATTTTTTACACTGTTTTTTTTCAACAGTTGCTGTAAATTTAGAGAATGGTAGTTGGGGAAGTAGATTTCCACTGATAATGAACAAATTATATCAAGGAAGTCTTGATAGTGAAAATGTGGGTAAAGCGTTAATAGAGCTGGACACAATTGAAGAAGAGTTAGGAAAAATATCGCCAGATAAGGTAGTTTGGGACATAGATGATATTAAGAAGCAGCCGCCATGGGGTAATAATATTAGTAAGGATATAACCGACTTGTCAAATTATTTTGTGACAAGTGATGGCGAAGATTTTTTAACAGTGTTTAAACATGCTTTAGAGGATAGTCAAGAGTCAGAATTACCAATAGAGATAGAGGCATTATGAAAATAAAATATGTTTAGGAGAAGATTTATATTTACTGTTCTTTTGAAGGAAGGGTGCAATCCTGTAATTTCTTTTATAAGGTAAATGGCAAAGTTGTGAAAAAAAGCAGACTAAATGACATTATTGTAGATGGGCAGGAAGAATATGATGTTTCAATACCCAGACAACGAGACGTTATGGCGATTCTTAATGAAGATATGGTGGCTCTTAGGAAGTTGTGTGATAAACCAGAGGTTGAATGACAGGGGGATTATATAAGTATATAATAATACATATTAGCTACTCGTGTGTAATGGCAGGTTTTGAAAGATAAGATTGTAAAATATTACATAAATCCATGTAAGGAAGGAACAAGCAATATAATGAATACAAAAGCATTGTCATATATGAATTGTGTTATTATCAGCTTAATCCAAAGATACAATTTGTCAGAATTAGAAGCAAGAAAGGCTGTTAAAGAGAGTTATTTGTTCGAGGCTCTTCAACAGGCACCCGAAGATGTCATGCATGATTCTGTAAATGTTTCAGCAGATGATGTGTTTTCAGAAATCTATGGTACATGAAGGAGATGCATTTTATGAGCACATTAACCACTAAAACTATCGAAATAATGAACATGTTGCCTGTCGAGGATCAAGAACTATTGTATAATATAGCAAAGAAACTCGTCAGAGCGTGGGATCCGGACTTTACGAAACTGACTCCCTCAGAAGAAAAAGAATTAAAAAATTCAATTGAAGAAATTAGTAATGGCGATTTTGTTTCTGAAAATGATATTAATTGGAATTAATTGGACAAAAATCACTGACGATTTGCCAGTGATTTTTTATCTTAAAAATGGCACCGTTTTGCAACGGTGTTACCAAGGGTTATTGTTTTTTGGCTTGTAAAGCCTCAAGTTCCGCAATTTTTTCCCTCGCTGCGTCTAATTCTGCGCTCGTTAGTTTCTGGTTTTCTTCTGCCCGCTTGCGTCTTTGAACTTCCTTCTGCTGACCGTCTTCTGCCTGCTTGCGCAATTTTGCTTCCTTCTGTTGACCTTCTTCCGCCAATTTCTGGTTCTCTTCCGCCTGAGTTACCCGATCCTGCAGCTCCTCAATCATGTACTTCGCTGTATTTCTATCTGCAATTTTTAACGCTTCTGAAAACATGAGAATCACCTCCTC
>USFH01000057.1 GCA_900553925.1 uncultured Clostridium sp. | reverse complement strand
AAGAAAGAAAAAGGATATCGTAAGCTATGATCATCAGGCAGAGCTGATTGAGGTGTTGCGGGACAAGGTGGCATCCTTTATGGGACTGTACCAGGAGCAGACATCCATGGAACGTCTGCTTGCTGATATCTGTGTGACCGGGGAAGAATTCGTAAAAAATGATGCGGAGACATTAGAGAAGCTTGATCAGACAAGAGCCGGAAAGCGTGCAGCAAAGGATGCACAGCGGAAACGTATGGAATGTCTGAAAGTAGCAAGAGATAAACGTCATCTGGAATCCCTTCTTGCCGAGCTTGAACAGGTGGAAAAACAGACGGAGCTGCAAAAAAAGAGACTTGACGGGGAACATGCAGATCTGACAAAGAAAGAAAACATGAATGAATATCTCGAGTATATCGCAGACCGGAAGAAGAAGGATAGTCTTGAGGCGAGATTGAAAGCGCAGATGAATGCATCGCAGTTTGATGAAGAATTGCTGTATACATATGCGTACAATATGAAGATGCGTCTGGATGTGAAGATGACAAGTCTGCGTGGGCAGATAGCTGCACTGACGGAGCAGTTAACCAGAGAAACTGCGAAGAAAGAGTACAATGAAAAGATGCTTGCGCAGATGCAGGTAAAACAGGCAGTCTGTGAACATAGCCGCACGGAAGCACAAGAGCAGATCAGGCAGTTGTCGGAGCAGTTGTCAAAGATACGGATGGAGATGAATGAGATCCGTTTCACGGGAGTATCGGAACAGTTGGCAGATACGAAGGCACAGCTTGATATATTGCAGCAAAACCGGGATCAGGAGCTTCAGAAGGAAGAGGAATACCGGGCAGATGCAGACCGCGAGCGGAAACAGCTTTTCCTGTTGCGTATGCAGCAGGCGGAAAGTGAGAAGCAACTGCAGGAACTGCTTGAAAAAGAGCAGGCATATAATGAGGCGGCTGAAAAGTATGGAAAGATACAGAAAATCTATGGTGCAAAGGAATTTGAAACATTATCGGAAGTTCTGGCAGAGCGGATCCGGGAAGCGGTATTAAAGATTGCGGATCTGAAGAAGCAGGCAGAGAAAAGCACGAAGAATGCGGAACGTCTGGCAGAGGGCAGGCTGATTGGAATCTCGGACGGAGCAAGAAAGGTGCTTGATTATATAGAAACGCGGCATGGGATTCAGGCAATGTACGGGATGGATTACGTGTCCGCACTGCCGGCAGATAAACAGGCAGCAGCACTTTCTGTCAATCCGCAGCTTGTCTACGGAATTGTGACAGATGAATATGAAACCCTGGAGAGTGATCCGAATATCCGCTCTGTGGATACCGGAGAGATTCCGGTCTATATATTTGACCGGAACCGGATCGAGGATCGTGCGTTTCACCTTGGTGAGAATGTATTTGCAATCTCCGCATCTCCGGATTATCTGCTTGACGCAGAGACAATCAGTGCATTGGTAGCAAAGGAGAGACAGCGGGAAAAGGAGATCGGAGATCAGCTTGAAATGCAGGAGGAGATGCTTCAGACATACCGGGAGGATGAGGCATTTTTGATCCGCCTTGCAGACCGTGATCTACTTCAGGCAGGCAAACATCTTGCAGATGAACAGAGGAAGAAAAAACAATTTGACGAGCAGGTATCTGCAAGTGAGGATGCACTTGCAGAGTGTGAGAAGAAGCTCGAACAGTCTCAGGAAGCACAGAAGAAATATAAAGAAGAGTATGAGGCATGCCTTGCCGATGTAAACCGTCTGTATACGGTACAGCAGCTCTCGGAAGTGATAAAGAAGCAGGAAAACCGTCAGGCACAGGCAGAGGCAGAACTGAAGCAGTTAGAGGAACAAAGACTTGCATTTTTGTCCCAGGGTGGAGATAGCCGTGTGGACACGGAGGAGACAGAGGCGAAGATCCGGTCGATGCAGGAGACACTGGATTCATTGACACGGGACTGGAAAGAAAAATATGACGCATATTACAATCTTGACCGGGAGTACGAAGTATTGACGATATCGGATGATGACCTTCAGGCACGATTTTTCACGATGCTTCAGGATAATCAGGAGGATATGCGGGCACTCGAAGATAAACAGCTTGTCATTGAGACATTGGCTGCATCTATGGAGAAATCAAAGAAAAATATTGAACGCCGTGGCGGAGATATGCGTGAGCTTGCAGATCTCGAAGGGAGAAATCTGCTATTTGAATCCGATGAGAAGGTGATGGCGGCATGCCGGGATAACATTACAATCTCACAGGAGGAACTGAAAAAACTGGAGCGGCATCTGTCTGAGATAAAATCCAAATCGGACAAGCTGGAGGGAAGTATTCAGTATGCAATCGAGAATATCCAAAACGGGTATGGAGGTTACGAGGAGATCGAGGCTGCAGAATCGGAGATTATTGCAAGCTTAGAGAGTGGGCAGGTGCTACTCGCAAGACTCGCGGAAGAAGCAGATGCGAGTGAGGAAGCGTATCGCAGTTATGAGAAGCAGCAGCGTTATATGACAGAATTATATAAGGATGTGAAACGTATTGTTGTGACACACGAGATCTCCCTTGATGGTGCACAGCCTATGGAAGAAGATAAAGATAAACTGCGGGAAATATTTGAAACCCAGCTTATGAATTTCGACCGGACATGCAAGCAGCTGGATCGTGCGAAGAATGAACTGCTCAAATTCAAGGGCAACACGGCACAGGCGTTTGATGAGATGCAGGCGTATGAACTGGCGGGAACAATCCGGGATGATGTTGTGATTCCGGATGATTATACAGAGGCGAAAACGCTTGTTGAGAATCTGGAATCTATGGTTGGCTATGTACGTCTGGAACGTGACCGAGTGGAGAAGAGCCTGACCGATATGGAAAGCCTGAAGGCAAATTTCGAGGAACAGTGTTTACAGCGATGCCTTGATGTGCGGACAGAACTTGATAAGCTGCCGAAATTATCCAGAATTATTATGGATGATGAAGTAATCCAGATGGTTGGACTTCAGGTGCCGTATGTGAAAGATGAGTTCTTAAAGCAGAGAATGTCAGATTATATAGACCGGATCGTGGCACAGGCAGATGACTATGAACAGGATCGTGACAGGATGAAATTCATCCGTAACAGCCTGACCTTGAAGAAGTTGTTTAGTGTGATTGTGACCGATATGAATGCGATCAGACTGAGTCTTTATAAGCGGGAGCGTATCAGGGAACAGAGCCGGTATCTGCGGTACGAGGAGGCAGTCGGAAGTACGGGACAGTCACAGGGAATCTATATACAGTTTTTAATCTCTATCATCAATTATATTTCCGGTATGTATCGTGTCGGAAATGAGGATACGGGTACCAAGACGATATTTATTGACAATCCGTTCGGAGCGGCAAAGGACGTGTATATCTGGGAGCCGATCTTCGCATTGCTTGCGGCAAATCATGTGCAGCTGATCGTACCGGCGCGTGGAGCAACACCGGCAATCACAGGACGGTTCGATGTGAATTATATTTTAGGACAGCAGATGGCAGGGGGAAAACAATTGACTGTCGTTGTCGATTATACGAGTAAAGTGGAGCAGGAAGAACTTGTGTATCAGGATCTGGAATATGAGCAGGTCAGCTTCGACTTTATATAGGGAAAGAACAGAGGATAAACTATGCATTACAAGGAAGTAAAAGCAATTTTATCTCCGCAGAATGGATTGAATATTTATCGTGGATGCAGCTATGACTGTATGTTTTGCGATGCAAGAAGCGCATGTCACAGACTCGATCATGCATTTGACGATATAGAGGTGAAAGACCATGCGGTGGATATGCTGGAGAATACGCTTAAGAAAAAAAGAACACGGAGTATGATTCAGATTGGGGCATCTTCCGAACCATATCTTCCGTTAGAACAAGAACTGCAGTTGATCCGCAGATGCTTAAATCAGATCGAACGGTTTGACTTTGGTCTGGTACTGCATACGAAATCATTGCTTGCGTTACGTGACATGGATGTGCTTACAAAGATTCACCGCAAGACAAAATGTGTGGTAGTGGTCCGGGTATTCACGCACGATGGGACATTGTCAGAACGGCTTGAGCCGGGGACAGCCTCTCCGGAAGAACGTTTTTCCCTGATCCGTACATTTGCGGAGCAGGGGATTCCTGTAATAGCCAATATTTCGCCAATCTTACCATACATCAATGATTCGGAGGATGGGATGCGGCAGTTGCTTGAAGCGTGTGTGGATGCAGGGGTCTATGGTGTTTTGACAGACAAGATGTGTCCTGTGCTCAGGGAGGGAAACAAAGACAGGTTCTATCAGAAGCTGTATAAGAGGTTTCCGGAAGTATATGATCAGTATGAAAACGAATTTGCAAACGAAAAATCGCTTAAGACGAAAAAGCAGTCAGCACTTATGAAGATTATCCGTGAAGTTTGTGAGTCGCATGATGTGCAATACGACAAGGAAGAATTACTCCGGTTTACAAGAGAGTATAAGAATAAGACGGTCGGAACACAGCTTAGTTTATTCGACATGATGTAATGAAGCACGCTGATGCGTGCGTAGGTCATCACGCTATTGTGTGGTGGCACGTAATATGAGGAGATGGAGAAGATGAGTAAGAGCAAAAAAGAAAGACAACAGGAAAAAAAGAATCAGAGACAGGCACAGGAGAAACTTCAGCCAAAACAGCCGGAGGCAGAGAAAAAGACAGAAACAAAACCGGTGGAAGCAAAGAAAGAGCAGCCGGATGCAGCCGCAGATGTGAAGATGAATTTCTATTCCGGCATGTCTATGGTTATGACGATTATGGCAGCAGCTTCGGCAGTGGTTGCGATGATTGTGGCGGCAAGAGGGTTTTATTATATTTTGCAGACCTTGTATGATGAGACGCAGACTGATATCGTGCTTTTGAGCGATAATCTGATTGCAGCAGATTTCAGCCCATCAATCCGCATTTTCCTATATGTGATGGGACTGCTGATGGCGGTACAGGTTGTGTTATCTCTGGTAGGTACGGTAACGGCAATCAATCCGAAGAAGAAACCACTCCTTCCACTCGCCGTCGCAATGACGGTTCTGGCAGTTGCAGCGTTGGTGCTTTATCTGGTTGGACATTCCCAGGCAGGCGATATTGCCAATATGTTCGCCAGAGTGGAAACGCATAAGCATATGGGACTTTATACAATCTATCTGTATGTATTGATTGCAAATTTGGTATGTGCGGTTGTAAATCTGTTCGGACAGCTGTATGGTTTGAAGTTGTATAAGAAGACAGGAAAAACCTGTTCATAGAATATGAAATTTCCTGTGGAATATTGCGGGGATAGAATCAAAAACGAGGAGGTATTTAGAAATGGCATTTAAAGATTTTGTTAAGACGGTCAAAAGTGAAGCCGGTGACGCAGTTGAGGTGACAAAACTGAAAGCGAAGATCAGTAAAGAGAAGTCAAATATCAAAGATACTTATGAGGCAATCGGCGAGATCTTCTACAATAAGGTAAAAGAGGGAGCGCAGATGGATCCGGAATTTGGACCGCTTGTCGAGAAGATCGATGCAGCGAAAGAGACAATCAAAAACTGCAACAATGAGATTGATCATGTAAAGATGAATTAAGATGGATTTCGGTGAAACCGATCAGGCAGATGCATGGGAAAATGAAATTCGAAGTTAAGAAAATAAAAAAATAAATAAGATAGAAGAAAGCAGAGGAAAAAGAAGATGGACTATAATCAGATGAGCTTGAAGATGCATGAGGAAAATCATGGTAAACTGGAGGTCGTATCCAAGGTTGAAATTAACAACCGGGATGACTTAAGTACCGCATATACACCGGGTGTTGCAGAACCATGCCGCAAGATTCATGCAAATCCCGCAGATGTCTACAAATATACCTGTAAGGCGAATACGGTTGCGGTTGTATCCGATGGTACGGCTGTATTAGGTCTTGGAGATATCGGACCGGAGGCAGCAATTCCTGTCATGGAGGGAAAATCTGTACTCTTCAAGCGCTTCGCCGGAGTGGATGCATTTCCAATCTGTCTGGACACGAAGGATGTCGATGAAATCGTGGAGACAGTAAAGCGGATTGCACCGGTATTTGGAGGTATTAATCTGGAGGATATTTCGGCACCACGCTGCTTTGAAATTGAGCGCCGGCTGAAGGAGGAACTGGATATCCCGGTATTTCATGACGATCAGCATGGCACGGCAATTGTTGTATCTGCAGGTCTTATCAATGCTTTGAAATTAGTCGGAAAGCCGTTTGATAAGGCAAATGTTGTGATCAATGGTGCCGGATCCGCAGGCATTTCCATCTGCAAGCTTCTGCTTGCACTTGGTATCGGAAATGTTGTATTGGTGGATAAAAAAGGCGCACTCTGCCCGGGTGAGGACTGGATGAATCCAGCGCAGGCTGAGATGGCGGAAATTACGAATAAAGAAAGACAGACAGGGGCACTTGCGGAAATCATGAAGGGAAAGGACGTTTTCGTCGGTGTATCTGCACCAAATATTGTAACCGCGGAGATGGTTGCGACAATGGCAAAAGATCCGATTGTATTTGCAATGGCAAATCCGACACCGGAGATCATGCCGGAGGAAGCGAAAAAAGGCGGCGTGCGTGTCATGGCAACCGGACGTTCCGATTATCCAAACCAGATTAACAATGTACTTGTGTTCCCGGGTATCTTCCGGGGAGCGTTAGATGCAAAGGCAACCGGAATTACAGAGGAGATGAAGATTGCGGCAGCGAAAGCAATCGCTTCGATTGTGACGGATGAAGAGTTGAACGAAGAATATATCATTCCGGGTGCTTTCGATGAGAGAGTTGCAAAGGTGGTTGCAAAGGCGGTTGCGGACGAGGCAAAGAAGCTTGGAATCGTAAAGTAATATGCATGTTGTGATTGCAGGGGTTATACAACGATGAAACGCAGCTTTTATAAGGTGTTAAGGATTGTGGGAGGCGTGTAGATGGAAGGAATCGGACAGAAGCTTGAGCAGGTACAGGCGGAAGTAAACAAAGTGATCAAGGGAAAGGAACATGTTGTTAAAAAAGTTCTTGCTGCCGTAATTGCGGGCGGGCATATCCTGATGGAAGATATTCCGGGGGTTGGAAAGACTACGCTTGCGACTACATTTGCAAAAAGCATGTCGATGCATTATAAGCGTGTGCAGTTTACGCCGGATGTACTGCCAAGCGACATTCTGGGTTTTTCCATGTATAACTCTGCTACCAAGGAGTTTGAATACCGGGAAGGTGCGGTTTTTACAAACTTGTTTTTAGCGGATGAGATCAACCGGACCTCTCCAAAGACACAGTCCGCATTGCTTGAAGTTATGGAGGAAAAAACGGCGACGGTCGATGGCGTGACCAGACCGTTGCCGGATCCTTTTGTTGTTATTGCGACAGAGAATCCATATGGATCTTCCGGCACGCAGATGCTGCCGGAGTCACAGCTTGACCGTTTCATGATCTGTCTGTCTATGGGGTATCCAAGTCACGCGGATGCAGTTGCTATCTTAAAAGGAAATGCAGATAAGCCGCTTACGAAGGTGCAGGAGGTTATCTCTATGGATGAGCTGATTGCGCTGCGTGCGATGACGAATGATTTATATGTACGGGATGAAATCTTTGAATATATCGTCAATCTTGTAGAGGCAACCCGGACAATGGAGATCTTCTCGATGGGGGCAAGCCCGCGAGGCACGATTGCACTTTTGCGCATGGCGAAGGCGATGGCAGTGATCGATGGCAGAGATTATGTGTGTGCGAAGGATGTGCAGGATGTGGCGAGGGATGTATTGGGACATCGCGTGAAGCTTTCGGCACGTGGGAAAGCACAGGGGATTACAATGCAGCAGGCGATTGGAATGGTGATCGCAAATGTTGCAGCACCGAGGGTATAAGATTGGCTGAATATATTGTTCGGATAATTGGATATGGGATATTACTTTTTGTAAATGGAATGCTGTATTATTTTTTACATAGCCAGTTTTATTTCTTCGTGCTTGTATTAATGATTGCAGGACCGATTCTTTCGGGAATAGCGGTGGCGGTTCTGCGGCGTTTCTTACAGGTGGAGATAAACTATGCGCAGGATTCCTACGGAGTACAGGGGGAGACTGCGTATTTTGTAATACAGTTAAAAAATCCAACGTGGTTCGTGTCGTTGGATGCAAAGGTGATCGTGAACGTGGAGAATACGCTGCTAGGAACGATCGGACAGCAGGTGTTCTCGGTTCCAATCCATGCGGGAAAGGGTGAGACGCTCACACTTCCGATTGTAGCTGGATATCCGGGGCTCGTCCGTGTCAGCGTATCGCGCGTGTATGTCAAAGATCTGATGGGATTTTTCCGGTTGAAGAAGGCGGTCGATCAGGCAGCAGAGCTTAGCATTCTGCCACGTGAAGTCAATGACATTGCCTATGAGAAGACGGCACTTGAGCAGGGCATGTTAGAGAGCGAGGAAAGCTCCAAGCGGGGAAACGACTTCTCCGATGTGCAGGAGGTTCGTGAATATATTCCAGGGGACAAGCTGATGAGCATTCACTGGAAGCTGTCGGCGAAGCGCGACATCCTGATGGTGAAGGACCGTGTCAGCATGTCCGATCATCAGCTTGTGATCGTGCCAGAGCTATTCCTCGATCAGCCAGTCAATCTGGCTGCGATTCTGACGATGACCTATTCGGTTATTGCAGAACTGATACAGGAGCAGACGACGGTACGCCTTATGTACTGGAGCATGAACCGGTACGAATACGAAGATGTAAGAATTGATTATAAGGAAGAATTAGATGCGGCATTTGCGCGCATGTATTATGAGAAAGCATATAAGAATCCGAATGAGGCAGCCGAACATATGGCACTCGTTCACCCTGAGATGCATGCATATCTGCATGTATTTACTGAGGGACAGGGAGCACAGATGATGGTGCGGGAAAACGTGTGATGGATAGAATGCTGTCGATAGGTGCAAAGCGTGGGAAAATGCGTGACGGATAGACAGCACCCTATAGATGTGTGCAGTTAAGGGAGTTTCTACATGGCAAAAAAGAAACGCGTAAATACAATTGAACCGGTGGAACTATGCGAAGGCGTGCACCTGCAGGAGGAATTCTTTGAGAAAAAAGAAAACAGGGTACTGACACTTTTGTTGAAGGGATTTATTGTATATCTTCTTTCTATGGGGAGTATAGGCTTTTATCTGACGGCATTTAACATTTCATTTCATGTTGTGCTTTGCCATGTTGTGATTTTACTGGTGTCACTTGGCTGTGCGATGTTATATTATCGTCTTCTTGTGGAAAATCTCGGATATCTGTTTTTGTTTATCAGCTTTGCATTTCTGGTATTTACGTTCCGTGATTATATCAACAGTGGTTTCTACGCGGTTGTGAATATTACCGTGGATGATGCGGCACAGTATTTTAATGTAGATATCCAGAAGTTATATCAGGAGCGGATTGGCAACCGGTATGTGACAGTTACCTTTGTTGCGCTGTTTATCGGAATTGTTCTGGATATTCTGTTAAATGTCTATATATCAAGACGGATGCAGTATGTGACGGCGATTGTAATTATCATGAGCCTGAACCTGATTCCGCTTTATCTGACGGAAGAACCGGATCTGCTGTATGCGATCATGATGCTTGCAGGTATCTCCATGGCAATCGTGTTCAAGGCGGGAAGGCATTACAGTCCGCAGGTATCGGTCAAGCGGAGCAGTGCAAGATTTCAGGTGCAGGGGAAAAAGAAAAAAGAAATTGCGTATGTCTATGATGTGAAGGCGATGCTGCAGGCGGGCGTGCTTGCAGTGATGCTTGCAGTGATCGGAACGACGGTGGCAAGCAGCTTCCGTCCGAAGGAAACATTCAACGTTGGATATACAGGAAATAAATACAAGAATCTTACGATGGCGGCGATGTCAACGCTGCTGGTCGACGGTTTTGAGGGATTGTACCACAGAACGGGCACCAATGGAGGTGTCGGTGGAGGAAAGCTGGGTGATGTCTCTACTGTTTATCTGGATAATCAGACGGATCTGATTGTCAAGATGGCACCATATACATCGGACCGGATCTACCTGAAATCATTTACCGGGGTTCGCTATAATCCATATGCAAATGAATGGACGCCAATAAGTGAGATCAAGGATTATGATGGAATGCAGATGGATGCTGAGGCGAAGACACTGCAGGAAGGCTACGAAGAGAATCGCTCAGAGAGTGCCAAAGCAACGATGGAGATTCAGTGTGTGGGTGTGAATTCGCGGTTATATCAGCCGTATTATACTGCGGATGCGGAAGAAATCAGAAATGGATATAAGATCACTTATTATCCGCGGGAAGAGGGCAACCGTACAGCCGTTACTTATAACAGTAGGGCGTACAATGATTCGGATCTGTATGTGCCGGAGGAAAATCTTGAGGCAGTGTCAAAGATTGCCGGAGAACTGGGAACGATTGGGAGAACGGAGGATGTGATTGCGAAGTTACAGCAATATTATGAGGAAAATTATCCATATACGATCCGGCCGGGCAAGACACCGAGAAATAAGGACTTTGTGAATTATTTTCTGGAGGAAAATAAAAAAGGCTATTGCTCTTATTTTGCAAGTGCGGCGGTACTCATCTTCCGGTATATGGGCATCCCAGCACGATATGTGGAGGGCTATGCAATTGACTACAATCAGATATTGGGAGGAGAACTTGTGGAAGGTGCCAATTACGAGGATTACTATGATGGATATTCTGAGATTGGCAAGACCGCGTATGTCAGTGTGGATGTCACAGATGCAGATGCACATGCATGGGTGGAGGTCTATGATCCGGTAATCGGCTGGTATCCGGTGGAGGTAACACCTTCTTCGACAGAAGAGGAGGATATCACAAGCTTTTGGGATGAGTTCGCGGATTTTATGGGAGATGACGACAGCGGAGCTGACACTGTTACAGATACAAATGCGAATCCAATCCGGATCCCGGACAATATGATGAATAATATTGTCTATGGAATTATAGCTGTGATTGCGGTTTTTTGTATTTTCCTGTTGGGAAAACGATTTGCAATCTGGGCGTGGTTCTATATTCGTTACTGGAGAGCTTCCTATAACGATAAGTTGATTTTGTATTATAGCCGGATGATGCATAGGTACGAGAAGCGGGATAAAGATTTCCTGAAGTATAGAAATTATGAGACACAGATTCGGTATCTGATATCCCGTGTGACGGACGAGGATGAAAAAAATGCACTTAGTCGTGAAGCAGCATGGGTATATGAAGTATTGAACAAAGCTGGATTCTCAAACCAGGAGATTGATCAGACAGGATTCGAAAAGACACAGAAGTATCTAAGACGTTTACGGAAGGCAAATAGAAAATAGGCGCGCATATAAGTGCGCGTCTTTTTTTGCCTTTTTCCGATTATTTCTCATTTTTTTCCAAATTTATTTGAAAACCTATTGACTTTGTAGGAATTGAGTAGTAATATCTTCTCAATGAATGCATACTATTCCTATTAAAGAAGTATGAAATGTAGGAAATAACAACACATAAATGAAAAAGAAAAGGAGAAAACAAAGATGAAGATTGCAAAACAGTTAACCGAATTGATTGGAAATACTCCGCTTCTGGAGCTTACAAATTACGAGAAGGAGCAGGACTTGAAGGCAAAGATCGTAGTCAAGCTTGAGTACTTCAACCCACTTGGAAGTGTGAAGGACCGTGTTGCGCTTTCGATGATAGAAGATGCCGAGGAACGGGGACTTTTGAAGCCGGGAGCCACCATAATAGAGCCTACAAGCGGTAATACCAGTGTCGGGTTGGCGATGGTAGCTACCATTAAAGGTTATCGTCTGATACTGACCATGCCGGAGACAATGAGTCTTGAACGCCGGAATCTGCTGAAAGCGTTAGGAGCGCAGATTGTGTTGACGGATGGTATGGCCGGCATGTCCGGTTCTATTGCAAAAGCACAGGAACTGAAAGCTACGATTCCCGGTTCGGTCATATTACAGCAATTTGAGAACCCTGCCAATGCGGCTGTACACGAACGTACCACAGGAGAAGAAATATGGGAAGATACCGGAGGACAGATTGCTGCTTTCGTTGCCGGGGTAGGAACCGGTGGAACTATCTGTGGTGTGGCTCGTGCATTGAAAAAACACAATTCCGATGTTTATGTAA